>JAEYTJ010000216.1 GCA_023434095.1 Pseudomonadota bacterium
CGGCTGGCTGGTCGCGACCGGCGCGGGCGCGGTGGCGGGCGCGGCGGCCGGCGGCGCCGTCGGCGGGATCGTCGGCGCGATGACCTCGGAAGGCGTGCCCGAAGAGCGGGCGCATGTCTATGCGGAAGGTGTACGCCGTGGCGGCACGGTCGTCTCGGCGCGCGTGCCCGACGAACGGGAAGCGGAAGCGCAGGCCATTCTCGACGCCGAGTCGGCGGTGGATGTCACCGCGCGGGAGCGGGTCTATCGCGAAGAGGGCTGGACCCGCTTCGATCCCGATGCCCCGGCCTACACGGCGCCGGAGGTTCATCGCGAGCGCGCGCGCTACCGTGCGTGACGCGTGAATGATCCGAAGGGTGATCAGGGATGCCGGGCCTCAGTGCCCGGCATTTCGTTTTCGACTACCGTCTACACGCGCGTTATGCCCTGTTTTTAGGCAGGGTCATTTCTGAAGCAGACAATCAAGCTTCGCCTCTTGGCGATACTCCCCCCGGGTGTCGCGCCCTTAACCTGCCCTGCGTGTCGACGGAAGTCGGCGCGCGGATCAGGACAAAGGTGCGTGCATGACGGCGAATCCCTTCCATCTCGCCTGGTTTCTCCAGGGTTCCAGCGTCCAGGCGTGGGGCGAACCCTGGACCGGCAATATCGGCCAGGACTGGATGAGCGCCGATCTCTTCGTCGACCTCGTGCGGTCGATGGAGCGCGCCTGTTTCGATTATCTGCTGATCGAGGATTCGATCTATGTCGGCGAGAACTGGCAAAATTCGCGCGACATCTTCCTGAAGGGCGGCATCTGCATTCCCCGACAGGAGCCGAGCGTGGTGGCGACGCTGCTCGCCGCCTCCACCCGCAAGCTCGGCATCGTGCCGACCCTCTCGACCTTCGCCTATCACCCCTATCTCACCGCCCGCATCGTCTCCTCGCTCGATCAGATTTCGGGCGGGCGCGCTGGCTGGAACATGGTGACCGGCTCGTCGGACTTCTCCGCCCAGAACTTCGGCAAGGAGAAGCTGCCCGAGCACGACGAACGCTACTTGATGGCGGCAGAGTACATCGACATCGTCAAGGGCCTGTGGGGCTCGTGGGAGCCGGGCGCCTTCCTTGACGACCGCGAGAACGGCGTGCTGATCGACCCGGCCAAGGTCCACACCATCGATTATGCCGGCAAGTACTACGCCTCGCGCGGGCCGCTGAACTCCGGGCCGTGCCCGCAGGGACAACCCGTCATCGCGCAGGCCGGCGGCTCGAAGAGCGGGCGCAAGATCGCCGCAACCCATGCCGACACCATCGTCGCCGCGCCGAACGGCGTCGCCGCCATGAAGCAGTACCGCGACGACGTCCGCGCGCAGATGGCTGAGCTCGGCCGCAACCCGGACGATTGCAAGGTGCTGTTCCTGCTCTCGCCCATCGTCGCCGAGACCGAAGACCAGGCGAAATGGGCGGCCGACCAGCGCCGGGTCTCCGCCGCTCAAAACCTTGACGCCCGCATGGCCCGCTTCGGCTGGAGCACCAATCTCGATCTCTCCAGCCTCGACCTCGACACGCCGGTGAGCCAGCTGACCCTGACCACCAATGGCCACCAATCGAGCCTCTCGCAGTTCCTCACCCGCGCCGGCGACAAGCCGCTGCGGCAGGCGATGATCGACCATGTGAGCTGCGGCTACTGCGTCGACGTCGTCGGCACGCCGGACAGCGTCGCCAGCCAGATGGACGAGATCATGCAGGAAGTGGGCGGCGACGGCTTCCTCATCGCCCTCGGCGATGTCTCGCGGCGCTCCGTCGCGACGATCACCGACGGCCTGGTGCCGGTGCTTCAGCGCCGTGGCCTGACCCGCGCCGCCTACACCAAGCAGCACCTGCGCGACACGCTGACCGAGTTCTGATCCCCCCAGCATCGAACCCCGCCCCCCAACAGGACACGACGCCGATGATCTCCCGCGTTCCGCATCA
Source organism: Pseudomonadota bacterium (assembly GCA_023434095.1). Lineage (GTDB taxonomy): Bacteria > Pseudomonadota > Alphaproteobacteria > Rhizobiales > Xanthobacteraceae > Ancylobacter. The sequence goes on from JAEYTJ010000216.1 coordinate 1,951, forward strand.
TCCTCTCCGCCGGGCCGGTGCCTTCGCCCTCGGCCTGTTCATGGCGACGGCCGGCCTCTCGGCCGCTTCCGCCGAGAAGCTCAAGCTCGGCAATGAGGGCGTCTACCCGCCCTTCTCCATGGTCGAGGCTTCCGGCAATCTCACCGGCATGGAGCCGGAACTGGCGCGCGAGATGTGCAAGCGCATCGGCGCCGACTGCGAAATCGTGGTCATGGACTTCAAGGCGCTGATCCCGTCCATGCTGCAGGGCAAGTTCGACGGCATCGTCACCCAGATTTCGCCGACGCCCGAGCGCGTGGATAAGGCGCTGTTCGCCATGCCCATCGTCTACAATCCCGCGACCTTCATCGTGAAGAAGGGCAGCAACTACACGCTGACCAAGGAAGGCGTCACCGGCAAGGGCCTGCGCATCGCGCTGCAGCGCGGCGCCTCGATGGTGCCGTACATCCACAAGCATTTCGGCAAGGACACCTTCGTCGAGGTCTATTACGACAATCCCGACCAGATGAAGCTCGACCTGCTCGCCGGCCGCCTCGATCTCGTCTTCGACTCCAAGATCAACTGGACTCTGGAGCTGATCGCCAAGCCCGAGGGCAAGGATTACGAGCTTGCCGGCGGCGACCACTGGCTGGGCGACCCGTCCATCCCGGAGGCCGAGCGCGGCTATAGCTGGATCTTCCCGAAGAAGAGCGAGGAGCTGGTCAAGCGCGTGAACACCGCGCTGGCCGAGATGATCAAGGACTGCACCTACACCACCATCCGCAAGAAGTATGTGCCGGTCGCCACGCTCTCGGCGGAAGCCGCCTGCGAGAAGACCAACTGACCGCGCGCCCACCGGAGCCCGGCCGATGACCAACCTCTCCCCCGCCGACCTCGCAGGCTATCTGCGCCAGCTCGGCGAGGGAGCGCTGATCACGCTGGAGCTTTTTCTCACCAGCTTCGCGCTCGCCTTCACCCTCGGCGTGGCGATCGGCGTCGCCACGCTCTCGCACAACAGGATCATCCGCGCGGCATGGCGGGTCTACGCGTCCATCTTCATGGGCGTGCCGTCGCTGCTGGTGATCTTTCTCATCTTCTATGGCGGCAGCGCCATGCTCTCGGCGGTGCTGGGCGAGTTCGGCGCCCGCATCGACATCTCGCCCTTCGGGGCTGGCGTCGCCGCGCTCGGCATCGTCTACGCCGCCTATATCGCCGAACTGGTGCGCGGGGCGATCGAGAACCTGCCCAAGGGCCAGTTCGAGGGGGCGCGGGCGCTCGCCATTCCCCCGCTCATCATGTGGTGGCGGGTGATCCTGCCGCAGGTGATGCGCCTCGCTCTGCCCGGCCTCGTCAATGTGTGGAGCTTCATGCTGAAGGAGACGCCGCTGGTGTCGCTGGCCGGGTTGCAGGACCTCGTGGCCGCCGCCAAGATCGCGGCCGGCGCGACCAAGGAGCCCTTCGTCTTCTTCATCGCTACGGCGCTGGTGTTCATCGCCTTCAGCGCCGCCAGCCTGTGGCTCGCCAATCGGCTGGAGGCCCGGCTCGACCGCGGCCAGCGACGCACGCCCCGTTCGCCGGCACGGGCCGAGGCATGAACGCGCTGCCCATCGATCTCGCCCTCGCCTGGGAGAGCCTGCCGGCGCTGTTCGACGGCCTGCGGGTGACGGTATTCCTCACCGTCCTGCCGCTCATTCTCGGGCTGGCGCTGGCCTTTCCCATCTGTTTCGCCCGCATGTCGCCGCGGCGCCTGCTGGCGCTGCCGGCGGAAATCTTCGTGGTGTTCTTTCGAGGCGCCCCGCTCTTGATCCTGCTCTATCTCGTCTATTACGGCCTCGGCCAGATCCAGGCGCTGCGCGAGGGCCCGTTCTGGGTGCTGTTCGGCTCGCCCTTCGGCTGCGCCATCGTCGCGCTGAGCCTCAACCACGCCGCCTATATGGTCGAGGTGCTGCGCGGCAGCCTGCTCGCCGTGCCACACGGCATCGTGGAGGCGAGCGAGGCGCTCGGCATCACGCGGCGCAACATCTTCCTGTGGGTGCGCATGCCGCTCGCCCTGCGCTACGGCCTGAAAGCCTACCAGAACGAGGTGGTGAGCTTCGTGAAGGGCACCGCCATCGTCTCGGTGGTGACGATCACCGACCTGATGGCGGTGGCCAATTCCATCTTCGAGCAGACCTACGACCCGTTCACGCCGATCCTGTGCGCGGCGGCGTTCTACTGGGCCCTCGTCAACGTGATCCGCACCGGCTTTCGCGTCTGGGGAAGCTGGCTCAACCGCCACAGCGCCGAGGAGGCGCCGGTTGCCGCCCCGGCCGGCGGCGCGGAGGTGACGCCATGAATGGGCTGGCTTCCGATCTTGCCGCGGTGCCGGCGATCCATCTCGCCGGGGTGGTGAAGCTCTACGGGACGCACCGGGCGCTCGCCGGGGTCGACCTCGACGTGCGGCGCGGCGAGAAGGTGGTGATCTGCGGTCCCTCGGGTTCGGGCAAGTCTACGTTGATCCGCTGCATCAACGCGCTGGAGCGCCATGATGGCGGGCGGATCGTCGTCAATGGCGTCGAGCTGACGGGCGACGAAGGCACGGTGCAGGACATCCGGCAGGAAGTCGGCATGGTGTTCCAGCATTTCAACCTGTTTCCGCACCTGACCGCGCTGGAGAACTGCATGCTGGCGCCGCGGCTCAATCGCGGCTTCAGCAAGGCGCAGGCGGAGCGCCTCGCCATGGCGCATCTGGAGCGGGTTCATCTTGCCGATCAGGCGCGCAAATACCCCGCCCGCCTTTCCGGCGGGCAGCAGCAGCGCGTCGCCATCGCCCGCGCGCTGTGCATGGAGCCGCGCATCCTGCTGTTCGACGAGCCGACATCGGCGCTCGACCCGGAAATGGTGAACGAGGTGCTGGGGGTGATCGAGGAACTCGCCGCCGGCGGCGTCACCATGGTCTGCGTCACACACGAGATGGGCTTTGCCCGGCGCGTGGCGGATCGCTGCGTGTTCATGGACCGGGGTGAGATCGTCGAGGAGGCCGGCGCGCAGGACTTCTTCATCGCGCCCCGAAGCGAGCGCCTGCGCCATTTCCTGGCACAGATCCTGCGATGATCGGCACGTCATCCCGGCCGCAGCCAAAGGCGTAGAGCCGGGATCGCGCACCGAAAAAGCCGACGATCCCGGACAGGACCTGAGGTCCTTCCGGGATGACGCTTTTCAAGGCGGCGCTGATGCCTCTCAGAACTCCCGCAGCATCTGGCGCAGCGTCGCGCCCTCGGTGTAGCGCGTGCGGGCAAGACCCCGGCGCTGCAGGGCGGGCACCAGCCCCTCGCAGATGTCGGTGATGTACTGCCGGCTGATATTGGCGGTGAACGGGCGGGTGATGAGGAAGCCGTCGCCGCCCACTTCCGCCATCACCTCGCCCATGCGCTCGGCCACCTGGTCGGGCGTGCCGACGAGGCCGTCCAGGCCGCGCGAGAGCTGGTCGGCGCAGAGCTGGCGCAGCGTCTTGCCGGACCCGGCCTGCTGGAAGGCGTCGAGCGAGCCCTGTTCGCCATTGGTGGTGAGGTGGGGCAGGGGGGCGTCGAGGTCGAACTTCGAGAAGTCGATGTCGGTGATGGCGGCGATCAGCGCCAGCGCCTTCTCGCAATAGTCCGGCGCCTCGATGATGCGCGCCGCCTTGGCCTTCGCCTCGGCCTCGGTCTCGCCCAGGATGGGAGCGACGACGAACAGCACCTTGATCTCGTCCGGGTCGCGCCCGCCGGCCGCCGCCCGCGCCCGCACGTCGTCGCGATAGGCCTTCAGCCCGGCGACGCCCATGGAGGGAGCGATGATGCTGTCGGCGGTCATCGCCGCGAATTGCCGCCCGCGCGGCGAGCCGCCGGCCTGCACGAAAGCGGGGCGCTGCTGCGGGGAGGGCACGCAGTTGAGCGGACCGCGGCTCTTGAAATATTTGCCCTCGAAATGGATCGGCCGGACCTTGGAGGCATCGGCATAGGTGCCGGTGGCGCCGTCGCGCACCACCGCGTCGGCGTCCCAGCTGCCCCAGAGCTGCTTGACGAGTTCGACATATTCGTCCGCCATGTCGTAGCGCTCCTGGCGCGGCGGCAGCTTGTCCATGCCGAAATTCTCGGCGGCGAGATCCTCGCCAGTGGTGACGATGTTCCAGCCGAAGCGGCCCTTGCAGATGCTGTCCAGCGTCGAGCACAGCCGTGCCAGCATGAAGGGCGGATAGGCCATGGTGGAGAAGGTCGCCACCACGCCGAGATGCCGGGTGTTCGCGCCGATGAGCGCCGCCATCGGCGATGGATCGGCCTTCGGCCCCATGATGTTGTGCTTGAGATAGACCTCGTTCGAGCCGCCATAGGCCTCCGAGATCATCAGCGTGTCTTCGAGCATGATGTAGTCGAAGCAGGCGCGTTCCATGGCCTTCGCCATGTCGATGTAGAACGACCCGTCCCACGGGTCGCCGCCGCCGCCGGTGAACGGCTTCGTCCATTCGTCGACCGCGAAATTGGTGAACCAGCCGAGATGGAGTGGCCGTGGAGCCATGATGCCTGCCCTGTCTGCCTGTCGAAGATGGCCAAGGCTAGGGCGGCGGCCGGGGCGCGCACCATCGCGAAAACCCCAAGCGATGTTCGCGGGGCGGCGGTTCATCCTTGGGCAGAGCCGCGGACGATGGCCAATCGATGGGCAATCCGCCCCGGCGAGGCACGGCGCCGCCGCCGGACAGATCGCGCGCGATCATGCGGCGCACAATTTGCTAGCGGGGTGCCGGGGGGAAGTGGGGACGTTGACCGAGAGGCCTAGCCATGTCGTCTATCAGCCAGATCTACGATATCGATCTGAAGCTTCTGCGCTGCTTCTGCACCATCGTCGAGGAGCAGAGCTTCACCGCCGCGCAGGCTGCGCTGAACCTCTCCCAGTCCACCCTCAGCGAAAACCTCAAATCGCTGGAAATCCGCCTTGGCACGCGGCTGTGCCGGCGCGGGCCCAAGGGCTTCAAGCTCTTCCGCGAAGGCGAGGTGGTCTACAAGGCGGCAAAGGAGCTGTTCGCTTCCGTTGAGGCCTTCAAGCAGAAGGCCTCCAACATCAACCAGAATGCGGGCTACGAGCTCTCCATCGGCATTCAGGACGGCATTGTCGAGAACCCCTGCGCCCGCATCCACGACGCCATTCACCGCTTCAGCGACTACTACCCAAATGTCCGCTTCCGCATGGAGGTGATGCTTGGCTTCCAGCTTGCCGGACGGGTGGCCGACGGCATGCTGCATGTCGGCATCGGCCTCGTGAACGAGCACTACGCGCAGCTGTCCTATGAGCACCTGTTCGACGAGCAGGGCTTCATGTGCTGCGGTCACCGGCACCCGCTCTACGCCATTCCCGAGGAGGAGCTGACGCTGGCGGACATCGAATCCGCGGCCTATTGCAATCGGGGGCACCTCGAATACTACCACCCCGAGCGCACGCGGCGCAGCGACACCTGCGGCGATGTCGGGCTCGGCATCCAGTCGCAGCTGGCGCTGATCCTGTCGGGCCGCAATATCGGCTATGTGCTCGACCACACCGCCCAGCCGCTCATCGCCAGCGGCGCGCTCCGGGCGCTGCGGCCGGACCGGGTGCGCATCGTCAACCCGATCACCGCGATGACGGGACCGGCCGCCGCCGATTTCAAGCTCGCCCGCCAGTTCGTCGACTGCCTGGTCGACGTGCATATGGAGCTCGGCCAGAGCCGCCTGCTGCCGCGGCCGGACTATGTCACCAGCTGCGGCACGGTGGTGGACCGGGACGGCGTGTTCAGCGTGCTGTCGGCCGTCAAGGCGCCGGTCTACGCCGGCGCGTGACGCGCGGCAGATGCGCTGCCGGTCGACATGGACCGGCGTCGGGCGGCCCGCGTGCCGGCCTGATAACTTCAGGTTGTATTCGGGGGCGGAGAATGCCGCGAAAAGCGTCTCGCGCTCTTGCCGGCCGCGCCCGAAATAGCTCAAAAAATCCGGATACCTAGGCGATTTTCCGCCAGATGGGCGTCGCCGTCGGTCGAATGGAGCCTGATTGAATCGATTGACGATGCAACCTTAAGGTGTCACGCTGCCTCCCGATTGCTGCGACGGGCCGGGGGCGGTGCATGGCAAGGAAAAGCATAAAGCGGGCGAACCAGAACGGTCTGCTTTCGTATCAGGCGAAGACCGAAAAGCCCGTCCGCGCCAAGGCCCCTCTCGTTCATTGGCCGGACTATCGGTTCGAGGATGCCCATCTGCCCCCTCCCGGCCCCGGCTACCGTTACGTCCCATCCGAAGAGCCGTTGTTCGAATACGCTCCCGATTTCGAGGATATACGGCAAAAGGAGATCGGCGACTGCTATCTCCTCTCGGCAATCAACGCTCTTCTGCGCCTGAAGCCGGACCATTTCTTCTACGACATGATACGCGCCACGCGGAACCGGGTGCATGTCCGGTTCTTCGGCGTCGATGCGGCGGGCAAAGCCGCCAGCGTCATCGTCAGCGTCGAACGGACGATGCTGAAGAGAATAGACGGCAAGAAGGACGTCGACATTCAGGGACACGGTGCCGTCTGGCCGTATTTCGTCGAGAAAGCCTATGCGTTCTTCAGGCTTTACTATGTCCAGCCGCTGCTCGACCGAAACCTGATCGCGGTTGCGAATCCCGCCGCGCCGCCGCCGCCCTGGCCGTTCGTGAACGCCACCTGCCCACCGTTGAAGGACCCGCGAACCCGCTACGCCGTCCACTATCTGGAGGCGCTGGAAGGCGGGAATGCGGGCGAGGCCTATACTCACCTCACCGGCGAAGCGGTCGACGACATCACGCAGGCAAAGGCCGTTCCCGGCCCGCACGGCTATGTATGGACCTATCCCAGGGAATACCGCAGCGACATGCTGTGCTGCATGCTCGACGAGACGCGGCCGAATGTGTTCGGCAATCCGTTCACGTTGAGGCTGCGTCGCTTTCTCGCCGTCATGGGCAAGGACCTCGACGACTTCACCGTGGCACTGCCGGGGCTTCCCCTGCCTGTCGACGCGAAGGACAAGCTGCGGAACGCGCTTGAGACGCACATCGCCGCAACGCGCGCCGGCAACCGCCGCGTCGTCGGCGACCTCATCGCCATGCTCGACAAGAAGCGAAGGCTCATGCGCGAGCCGCGCTCGGCGGATATTCACCCCTATCTCGCGCGGCTGAAGAGATCGATCGTCGATCTGAAGAGCGACGACATGAAAGACGTCGATTTCGGCGATCTGATCGACCGTTTCGTCCGCCTGTCCTTTCCGGGCAAGCGCGGTACCGGTGAATATGCCGACTATCACGACGAGATTTTCAAGCGCATCAGCGCCGCCTGCGCCGGGGGCAAGGGCGACAAGGCGGCCTTCGCGTCCACCCGGGACATCGCGCGTATCGATGACTACTGGCTTTTCTCTTCCGCGGTCACGGGAAAGAGAAAAGGCTTCGTGTCGGGGCATGCCTACGAAATCGCGGGAACATCCCGGATAACGATCACGAGAAGCGCAAAGCCCGTCGATATCAAATTCGTTCTGCTCAGGAATCCATGGCGGGACTATGTGCGTCGCTACGTCTTCAAGGCGAACGATCCGTCCCCGCTCAACATGACCGGCTCCCTGTCCGCCTCGCCGGTCGACCGCGTCGACGATCTGCCCGAGAACGCGCTCAAGATCCTCGACCTTCAGGCGCAGGGCCTCAGAGACGAGGCAAAGCAGCTTCAGGCGGCCTCCTCGCAACAGGTGCGGAACAGCGCCGCCTTTCCGGTCGAGCTGTCCGACATCACCAAGTTCTTCGATCAAGTTCAGGTCGGCGTCTGAGCCACGGTCCCGCGTGGTGCGGCGAGGCGTGACGTCTGCAGCGTGGGGCGAGGCCATGGCCGTCCGGGGTGAGGGGGAGAAGATGGATGTGATCGTCCCCCTGTCGAGGATCGATCCGGAACGGTTCGCGGCACTGGGGCTGGCGGATCATCGCTGCGCGCAGCTCGAGGCGTGGCTGGCGTCGCTCGCCGAGGGCGACGCCGCGGTCTCGGGCCGGGAATTCGAACTGCCGGTCTATGCAGAAGGCGGCGCCCGCTCCTCCGCTCGGCGCGTCGTCGTCATGGCCGGCGAGCGCCGTGACGTCTGGCGTCCGGGAGATGCCTATGCGGATCTCAAGCCGGCGCAGGGCGCCATCAACCGGGCGCTCGGCCTGCGCGGGACCCTTCTGTGCTATTCCTCCTATGATTTCGCCGCCATCGACGCCGTCGCCGGCATGGTCGGTCCGGAGGATCTCGTCCTCGTCGCGGCTACGGCGCGCGCGCTTCAGCCGGACTGGCCGCACGAGCTGGCGGCCCTGCGCGCCGGCCTGAATTTCACCGGCGATGCGACCCTGCTGCCGGACGTCGACGCCGCGCTGCGCAGGCGCTTCGGCCTCGACGGCGGCGTGCGCGTTGCCGGCAGTGTCGGCAGGCTCGCGCAGGGCTACCGGATCGAGGCGAGCACGGCTCTCGACGTCGCGCCCCTGGAACTGCTGGGCGGACGCCTGACCATCGCCCTGCGGCGCGCCCGCGTGGCGATGGAGGGCTTGGCTGCCGAAGGTTTGGCGGCGGAGGGCGAGGGGCGAGAGATTCCGCCGGTCTCCCTCGGGCTGCAGGGTACCGTCACGCTCGACCGGCAGACGCTCGACGCCTCGATCGAGGTCGATACCGGCGCACGGCACCTGGCGCTCACAGCCGATGCGCCGGAGCCGATCAAGGCCGGCGCATTGATCAAAAGCCTCGTTCCGGAGCTCGACGCCGCCCTCGGCGGTGTGCTCGGCACGGTGGACAAGCTGGTTCCCGCGTTGCGCCGGCTGGAGATCGCCACCCCGATCGACAGCATCGAGGGCGCGCGGCTCGCGCTATGGCTCGCTTATGCCGAGCCCTTCGTCCTGTTCGATCTGATCCGGATCACCCCCAGCCTGTTCGCCGCCGGCACCTATCGCGGAACGGCCTTCGCCTTCGAGGCCGAGCTGACCGGCACCGGCGTCATCGGCAGCGGCGCGCAGGCGATGCGTTTCGAGACCAGCCTCTCTTTGCCCGGCGGAGCCTTCCGCGCCGCGCTGGCGGAGAACAGCAAGCCCATCCTCCCGGCGGAGGTCGCCGCCAAACTCGACAAGGTGGCGGGCCGCGAGAGCCTGCATCTGCTCGACCTCGCCATCAGCGCCAACACGCGGGAGGGGGCCTATGCCTTCTCCATCGTCACCCTCGGCTTCCTGGAATGCCGGGTGGGCAGCGGCACATGGCTGATCGGCGATGTGCGCTTCGAGGTCGGCAAGCGCAGGGGCGAAGGTCTCACGGCGCAGCTGGAAGCCACGCTGGTCGTCGGCGACGTCGAGGCCGAGATCGCGATCGATATCGACAACGGGCTGAAGGGCACGCTGGCCATTCCCGTTCTGCCGATCGGCGCCATCGCCGCCGATCTGCTGCAGATCGAGGCGCCGGAGGAGCTGGCGGCGGCGGAGTTCAAGGGCGTCGAAGCGGAGATCACACTGGGCGAGCGGCCCGAATTCGCCTTTTCCGCCGCCTCCGATTCGGAATTCACTGTCGGCGGTCTGAGGTTGAACCTCGCCAGACTGGAGGTCCGCCATGCCGGAGCGCTGTCGCTTCAGGGGCGGGGGCAGGTGCGTTTCGACGCCACCGAGGTGGCGCTGGACCTCGATTACGCCGACGGCAACTGGAACTTCGCCTTCGCCGCCGACACACGCTTCGATCTGGGTAGGGCGCTGGCGCCGCTGGCACGGGATATCGGCTTCGAGCCGCCCTTCGCGAATGGCACCGTCACCGTCACCCGCGTGGCCGGTGCCGTGCGGCTTGGCAGCGATGGCACGCGGCTGGCGCTGAACTTCGAATTCGGCAACAGCGACGGCGATTTCCGCCTGACGCTGGTGGCGGGGCGGTTGGCCGGGGACGGCAAGACGGGCTGGGACTACAGCCTGAAGCTCGGCCCGGCGTCCATCGACTTTCGCCGTCTGCCGGTCGTCGGCGGGGCGATCGGCGCGGCGGCGGACGCGTTCGCCAAGAGCGGGGGCAAGAAGGCCGTCGGCATCGACGCGGTGCGCGTCGGGGTGCTCTCCACGCTTGAGGATGCCGCGCTCGCGAGGCTGTTCAGGAGCCTGCCGGCGAAGGACTTCCCGCCGCCAAAGGCGCCGGCGGGAAAGCTCTCGCTGACCGGCACGCTGCATCTGCTCGATTACGAGAAGCCGATCCTCTACCCCCAGCCGAAGGACGAGCGGGCTAAGGACGAAAAGGGGAGCAAGGACGCCAAGCCGGAGCCGGAGGTGCTGCCGCCTGCGCCCGCAGCGGGCGTCGGCAAGGCCGTCTCCGCCGCATCGGAAGCAAAGCCCTCCGACGATCTGAGCTGGCTCGACGTGCAGCGCGACTGCGGGCCGCTGCGCCTTTCCAGGCTCGGCTACGGGGTGCGGCCGGCGGCCGGCAGCTACCAGGTCACCGCCGCGCTTGCGGGCAGGATCAGCCTGGCCGGCGTGCAGCTCGAACTCATGGATGCCGGCGTCACTGTGCACCTCGACGCTCTCACTGCCCCACGCGGCCGGTTGAAGGGGCTGAGCCTCAGCTTCAGGCGCGGCGCGGTCTCGGTCGAGGGCGGTTTCCTCCAGATGTCCGAGACCGTCTATGGCGGCCAGCTGAACATCCAGCTGCCCAAGGTGTCGATGGGCGTGGTGGGAGTCTACGGCACGTACAGGACGCCAGCCGGCGGGTCCTCGACCTCGCTGTTCATCTACGGCACGGCAAGTCTGACCGGCGGGGCGGGCATCAAGCTCGGCGCGATCACCCTCACCGGCCTGGCGCTCGGCTTCGGCCTCAACCGCCGGGTGATGGTCCCGGAGATCGGAGAGGTGGCGGATTTCCCGCTGGTCGCCCTAGTGATGAAGGAGGCCGCGGCCGACGCAGCGGCGCCTTCCGCGATGGAGATGCTGACCACGCTGGAGCGTCGTCTTCCCTTCGACGAGGGGCAGATCTTCGCCGCGCTGGGGCTGCGCTTCACCATCGCCGAGACCATCGACGCCTTCGCGCTCGCTATCGGCCAGTTCGGGCGCGATGTCGAATTCTCGCTGCTGGGGCTCGCCCGCTTCGAGAAATCGGTGGGCGACCAGAAGTTCTGCCGGGTCGAGCTGGCGATCAAGATGACCTTGCGGCCGGACGAAGGCGTGTTCCTGCTGCAGGCCGAACTGACGGCCAATTCCTGGGTGCTCGACCCGTCCTGCCGGCTCACCGGAGGCTTTGCGCTCGGCGTATGGTTTGTCGGTGCGCGCAAGGGCGATTTCGTGCTCACCCTCGGGGGTTACCACCGCGCTTTCAAGCCGCCGGCGCATTACCCCGTGGTGCCGCGCCTCGGCCTTGACTGGGCAGTTACGAACGAGCTGACGCTGAAGGGCGAGCTCTACTGCGCGCTGACGCCTTCGCATCTCATGGCGGGCGGGCGGTTCGAGGCATCGTTCATCCATAGCCGCATCAAGGCCTGGTTTGTTGCCGCCGTCGATTTCCTCATGCGCTGGGCGCCGCTGGAATACAGCCTCGACGCCGGCATTTCGATCCGCATCGAGGCCGATCTGTCGCTGGTTTCGATCAATCTCAGCCTCGACGTCCAGCTCCGCCTGTGGGGGCCGCCCTTTGCCGGACGGGTGAAGGTGCGGGTGTCGGTGCTGTCGTTCGAGATCGCCTTCGGCGGGACGAGGGCTGTCGCGGAAATCCGGGGCTGGCCGCAGTTCGGCGCGCTGTTCCTCGACAAAGCCAGCCCCCATTGGGGGGCACTTCCCATGCCCGGCGTGCCGGCGCAGGCGCCCGCCATCTGCGGGGCGGCGCTGGTCGGCGGGCGCCTGGCGCAGCCGGACGACCGGCAGCCCACCGGGCCGTGGCGGGTGCGCGGCGACGAACTGGCCTTCTCCGTGGCATCGGTTCTGCCCGCGACCACCATCGTCCTCGGCACGCTCACGGGCACGGTGCCGCCGAAGGCGCGGAGCGGGACCAGCCTCGCGCTGGCGGATCCCGTGGCGCTGGGAGCCATTGCGCGCACCCATGCCGCCGACAGCACGACATTCGGCATTGTTCCGCTGGCGGTGATGCGAGCGGAAAGCCGGATCGTCATCGGCATCGTGCGCGATCTGCCGGGCGGCGGCACCGTGGCGGTGGACCTCGCCGGCTGGCAGAGCGAGCCCGAGCGGCAGGGCATGCCGGCCGCGCTGTGGGACCGGCAGCCGCCGGGCGACGCACCCGCCGCCAGGATGACCGACGCCTATCTCACCGGCCTTTCGCGCCTTGCCCCGCCGGAGGGCCGCCGCCGGGGCAGGGGGGCGCGGGTCGACGTCGCCCGCCGCCGCGAGAGCGAGCTCATCTTCCGGGGGACACAGGCGTCCGAGCCCCCCGTCGCTGCCGCGTCGGCCGACACGATACGCGGGGCGGGAGCGGAGCCTGCCGCTCAGCTCGAACTGGCCACGGCGCTGGGCCGGCTCGGATTTACTCTCGCGCTCGGCGGGGCGCCGGGAAAAGCGGCGCCTTCGTTCCGTGCTCCGCCCATGCGCCGCGGCCGGCTGCGAGGAGCCTGATCATGCCGACACCCGGCTCCCCGTCCGAAGCCCTCACCGTCGATCTCTACGACGCCTATCTGCCGGCCCTCACAGCCGGCGGCCATCGCCTCGTGGTCCAGCAGTCCGTGACCTATCGGGAAGCGGGCGGGGCGGCGAAGGCGCACCACTACTACCGCGACGAGGCGTTCGTGGTGCGGGGCCCGCGCTTCCTCCTCGACGAGAACGATATCCACGCCCGTTATCCCTCGGTCGGGGGGATGGGCGATTTCGCGCGCCACATTCCCAATATCGTGCTGCGCAAGCGCGCTTTGCCGTGGGAGAGGGAGCTGTCGCTGGAGGGGTCGTCGCGGGTGCCGTGGATGGCGCTGCTGCTGCTTACTGAGGCCGAGTTCCAGGCGCAGGGCGGCGAGGCGGCGGTGCAGACCACGACGCCCGATGCGCTCTTCGCGCCCGGCCGCCGCAGCGCCGACGGAAAGGTGCTGCTTCCCCGGCTCGAGCCCGAGACCGATCCTGAGGCCGGCCAGCAGCGCGTCGGCGCGATCGACCTCGCGCGTGATCTCGCCTGCGCCCTGTGTCCGTCGTCGGAGGACCTCTCGCTGCTCGCCCATGTGCGCGAGGTCGCGATGGACGACAAGCCACGGGCAGCGATGCACGGCGCGGGGGAGTTTCCGGTGGTGTGCGCCCGCCGGATTCCCTCACCGGGTGCCAATGTCGCCTTGCTGGTGTCGCTCGAGGGCTGGGAAGAGCTGATCGAGGGGCGGCTGCCGGAGGGGCCGGGCCGGCTGCGGTTCGTGGTGCTGACGCGCTGGCGCTTCACCCATGATCCGGACTTCGCCCATAGCTTTGCCAGCCTTGCCCGCCGCATCGCCATCGACACGCTACGCAGGATGGCTCCGCCCGGCACGCCGGCGGCGGCGGCCGTGCCACTCGCCGCGGGCTATACGCCCATGCCCTACCGGCGGGAGGAGAGCGGCGCGCGCCTGTCCTGGTACCGTGGTCCCTTTGCTCCCGCGCCGGTGGCGCCGTTGCCGGTCGACACGTTCGACCATGCCGACGCCGCGCTGATCGTCTCCCCAGACGACGGCGCGCTGACCCTCTCCTATGCCGCTGCCTGGCAGCTGGGGCGGCTGATGGCGCTGGCCTCTCCCGGCTTCCTCGCCGCCACAAGAGCCTTCGTCACCGACAATGCCGGCCCGCATGAGGTGGCATTCCGGCTCGACACCTTCATGCGCCTGCACCTCGCGGCGATCCGGCGCGAATGGAGCGCGCCGGCACCGGCGGCGGACACGCCTGCCCGGGAGCCAGAGGTCGCGCCGCCTGACAGCTTCCACGCCGTATTGAAGATGGTCGGCTGGCTTGGGGGGCTGCTGCGTCTGGAAGGCGTGCCCTTCCCCTATCTGGTGGGGGGAGAGGCCTTGCTGCCTGCCGCCAGCCTCCGGTTCTTCCATATCGACGCGAACTGGCTGCTGGCGCTCGCCAATGGCGCGCTCAGCCTCAGCGGCACCGCTACCGGGGAGGCGGCGACGGCCGGGCTGCCGATGCGCCGGCTCGTCGCGCGGCTGGTCGAGCGCTGCGAGGCGGGACCCGCGGCGGAACTCGACCCGAAGGGCGACACGCTCGACCGGCCGCGCACCGGCTTCCTCCTGCGCTCGACGCTGGTATCGGACTGGCCGGGGCTTGAGACGGTGGTGGAAAGCCAGCCGGGGGGTGCCCGGTTGCAGCGGCTCGAACGGCTGGCGCCGGACGTGCTGCTGGGTATCGTGGAGGGCCAGATCGCTCGCGTGACGGTAAAGGAGCCGCCGGAGGGACTGGTTTTCCGGCTGCCCGAACCAAGAGCCGGCGTGCCCGAGCCGGACGCGCGCGGCCTGTTCAGCCCGCTGGCGCGGCTGCGGGCGGAACAGGCGCTCGGCCTCGCCCGCCTCCATTCCGCCGAGGCCTCCGCGACGCCGCCGGATCCGCTCTCCGCCACCGCCTTTGCCGCCGGCGCGCTGAGCAGCGGCAGCATCCAGAGCTTCGTTTGGGAGATCACGCGGTGAGCCCTGTCGAGACCGCCGCCGATGTGGCCACTCCCCTGTTGGTGCCGATCCAGCTCGAAGCGCTGGTCGTCGAGGGCGAGGCCGCGGTCGACGGCGAGCTGCTGCTGGCCCGGCACAATGCCGAACGCGGTGCCTCGCTGCGCTGGAAAGCGAGCCGCGCCAATTACGTTTCCGGCCTGCGCACCCTCGTCGACCCCAAGCTCACGCCCTTTCTTGGCGCGGTGCCGGCGGCCGGAGGGCGGCTCGCGCTTCGGGATAGCGAGCGGCCGACCAAGGCCGATCGCGGCGTCTATCTGCGCTGGGTCGTTCCCGCCGGCCTGCGCAAATCGCTGGCGGAGAACAGCCTGAGCTTTCCCGTGCTGCCGGACCAATGGCTGATCCTGCGCCTGGTGCGCCGCTCCACCTCCCGCGCCGAGGTCGAGCTGAAGGCGTGGGTGATCGACGGGTCGGCCTATCCCGGCGACGCAGGCTCGGCCAGCCTGCCGGTGGCGACGCCGGGCAAGGGCGGCGCGGCCACGCTGGAAGTCTCGGCGCAGCCGGTCGGCGCCGTGCGTACGCTCGACGACTACGACGCCGCCCGTCAGGCACAGACGGCGCACACCACGCTCACCGCGCTCGGCACGGAATGGACCGGCTCGCCCACCTTCTCCACCTCGCTGGCGGAAAACCGCAACATCCTCTCCTGGCGCGACGGGCTCGACGATCTGCGCGACGGGCAGGACAAGCTGCCGCTTGCGGCCGTCAGCTATGCGGTGGTCGGCTGGTATCGCACGCCCGGCGCCGACCCGGTGGCGGCACTGCCGCGGCTGCTCACGGATGCGTCGGGCCGGTCGGCCGATCTTGAGGCGGTGCTGGCGCATCTCGGCTGGACCTTGCCGCCCGGCGCGCCGGAGCGGCCGGGGCCCTGCCTGTTCCACGGCGCCGTTGCCCATATCAATTTCTGGGACGCGGAGCGCTATCGCGGGCCGCTGCTCGGCTACCCGCAATCGCCTCCCGCCCATGGCGGGCTGATGCCGCCGGAGTCACGGATGGAGGTTGGGCTCGGCACTTCGGTGCAGGCTGCGCTGGCTGCGCTTGTGTCCGACCAGTTCTGGGACGATGAGGTCGACCCGGACAACCGGCCGAAATGGGCCGTGCTGGAAGGGCATCTGCTGGGGGCGGCCGACCCGGCCGGCCTCGATGCCGCGACGCGCCGGCGCCTCGACCATCCGCTCGGCTTCACCTCGCTCGACGCCGGCCTGCGGCATAGCCTTGTGCAGGACGGCGACACCGCCGCCAAGGGACCGGGGCCGACGGCGGCGCAGAGGGTCGAATTTCGGCGGCTCGACGAACGGCAGTCCAACCTCAACGCCGAAGTGCGCGCGCTGACCGCGCGGGCCAACGCGCTGCGCATCGCCTGGCGCGAGCGCGTGGTCGCTGTGCGCACCGGCACGCTGCGTCCTGCCGCGACACCCGATCCGCTGGCCGGGCTGGAGGCCGATCTCGCGGCCTTCGCCCAGGCGGTGGAGACGGCGCGCGTCGCCGCGGCGAACCTTGCCACCGCGCTCTCCGCCTTCACCGCCGATCTGCCGCCGGGGTGGAGCCTCAAGGCCGAGGCGGAGCCGCCCTTCTGGGTGGCGGCGGACCCGGTGGTGATGCTGGCCGGGATGCCCGGCGCCAGCCGCGGGGCGTTGCCGGATCCGCTCCCCTGCCGCACGCTGGCCGGGCTCGTCGTCCGCGCCCCGGTGGCGCCCGAGCGGGCGGCCTTTCCCGAGGAGGCCTTCACCGCACTGGCGGCGCGGCTGGACGCCAAGGGCCTGCCGCGGGCCGGCACGCTCACCGCGCTGCTGCGCGAGGCGGCGCTGATGGAGCAGGCGGTCGCCTCCGTCGCCTTCGCCGAGACCGCGCCCTTCGCCGGACAGATCGAGTGGGGGAACTGGAGGGACGCGCTGCGGGCACGTTTCCGCTCGGGGACGCCGGGGCGGTCACTGGTTCTGGCCGGTGGCGACGGGCGCGCGGTGCTGCCCGAACTGCTCGTCGCCGTGTGGGGCCAGCAGCCCTGGTCGCCGCTCTATATCGACTGGAGTGTCAGCTGGCACGCCAGCCCTGCCGGATTGCAGGACTGGAGCTTCGCCACCGGCCAGCATCCGCTACGCTACGATTACCGGCAGCCGCCCGGCGTGCCGGCCCCGGGGCGCGAGAACCCGGTGCGGTTCAAGGGGCGCAGCCTGATGGCGCCGATGGACGGGCGCTTCATCGCCGATGCGCTTCGTGCGGCCATCGCCGAGTCGCGGTTGAACGATGGCGATTTCGCTACCCTGACCCATACGCCGCTGGTCGGGCAGGAACTGTCTGGGCTGGGTGCGAGCGTACGCCGCCTCAACGCCCAGGCGCTCATTCCCCGGCCCAATGCGGCGCTGCCCTGGCTGACCCCGGCGACGGACCGGCTGCTCGCGGCAGGGACCGGTGCGCTGACCCGGCTCGCTGCCGGCCTGCGCATCGCCATGCCGGTAGCGCTGCCGCCGCTTCCCTCGGCGGGCGAGGCGCTGGCGCTGGAGGCCGGCTGGTTCCGCCTCGAACATTTGTGGGTGGTCGACGATTTCGGCCAGTGGGCGGAGCCGATCGCCCGGCCGGAGACCCGGGTGCAGCCACATCCGCGCTCGCGCCTGCGGCTCGGCCCGGCGGTGGACGACACGCAATGCGGGCCCTTCGCCCGTCCGCCCCGGCTGACCGAGGACGCGCGGCTGGAGATCGCCTTCACCGGCGACGAGAACCCGATCCGGGGCTGGCTCTACCTCAACCGTCTCGACCATGCGCTGGTACTCTGCGGCGGGGACGGAAAGCTGCTGGGTGAACTGGCGTGGAGGCCGGCCGGGCCGGCGGGGGGCGGGCAGGTCGTCTGGCAGAGCCTCGCCGAGGCCGCGCCGGTCGCGCCTGCCGCCATCGGGGATCCGGTGCTCGCTCATCTCGCCGCATGGCTGGCGGACCCCCTCGACGGGGCGGAACGGCTGGCGCGGTTTCTGGCGGCGATCGACGAGGCGCTGCCCACCATCCGCGCCCGCGAGGCGGCACCGGAGCAGATGCTGATCGGGCGGCCGCTGGCAGTGATCGCGGCACGGGCGCGGCTGAACTCGTTCCGCGGCGCCCCGGCTCTGGGCGGCGCCGCGCTGCGGCTGCCCTTGCGGCTCGGCAATCGGCAGGACGGGCAGGACGGTCTCGTGGGCCATGCCGAGGGGCTGCGTTTTTCCGACCTGGCCGCTCTCGACGCAGCGAAGGCCCCAAAGGTGGGTTTCACGGCGGCGAGCGACCTCGTGCTGGTCATGGATCCGCTGGCCTCGGTGGAGGTCGCCTGCGGGGTGCTGCCGGCCGGATCGGCAAGCCTGCCCGTCGAGGCGGTGCGGCACGCGCTGTCGCGGCTCGAAATCGGCTTCGGCGCCGGGCCAGTCCTGTTTCACGGGGCGTTGCCGCTCCTGCCGATCCCGGCCAGCAATGGCGGGCAGTGGGAATGGCAGGAGGCCGATGGCGCCAGGACGGCGGTGGCGGCGCTCGGTCTGGAACCGAAATTCGACGGCGCTCCGCCCTCGGCGGCGGAGGGGCGGCTGATCCTGCGCCGCTCCCCACCTGCGGCCGAAACGGCGCCCGGCGCATCGGAAGGCAGAATGGCATGACCCTCCGCCCGCGGCTTCATCACCTGCCGGCCGTCGCCCTGCTGGCGGCCGTCGCCCTGCTCGCCGGGACGTCCGGGCACGCCCAGGGTCCTGCTCCGGCACCGTCGCTCGACGCGCGGGTGGTGCCCGGCACGCCGCCGACGCTGCAGCTGGTCGTGCCCCCCGCGTCGGGGGCCGACGCCCCCGCGGCGCCGCGTGTGGTGCAGGTCGTGCTCGACCGCGAGAGCCTCGCCGACGGCGTTATCCGCGACCAGACCGACGAGCTCTGGCAGGATATCGGACAGGTCAATGGGGTGCTGCGCGATGCCGGGGGTGGCCCGCTCTGGTACGTCATGCGCAGCGATGCGGCCGACCCGGAGAAGGTCCGTATCGGCATCGCCAATTTCAACCTCAACGAGAGCGGCGATGTGCCCGTGGTTCCGGGCAACACGTCCCTGCGCATCTTCCTGCCGCTGCGCGCCGGCGACCGATCCCTGCCGCTGCAGGTCAGCGCCGGTGCGAGCATCGACCAGTTGTCGGCGCCCGTCGTGGTGGAGGCGCGGCTTGAGAAGCCGGCCGACATCGATCGGGACGCCAAGCTTCGCTTCAACGCGGATGTCGCGACACCGCTCGCATTGGCGCTGGGCACCCCCGTCACGCTGAGCTGGAACATTCTCGACTGCGTCCAGGCGGCGCTGAGCGGCCCCATCGACTATCGGCAGCCGGTGCTCGCCATCACCCCGGAAAACGGCGTGTGCGCCGGCTCGAAGAAGGTGCTGGCGCTGGGGCCTGCCACCTACCAGCTGACCGCCGAGATCTCCGGCAGGTCGGCGAGTCGCGTCAGCGTGCTCGTCACCCGGACGGTGGCGCTCGATGTCCGCCGGTTTGACCAGTTCGCCAATCTGACGCTGACGCCGCCCTCCGTCCTGCCGGGCGCCAATGTGCGGGCGCGCTGGTATATCCGCGAGCTTCCGGTCGACGACCGCCGCGAGGCGATGCTGTCCTGGACCGATGCCAACGGCAATCGGCGCCTGCAGCGCCTGCGCGTCTCCGCCGGCCAGACAACCTCCGGCGAGATGAGCTTCGCCGTGCCGGAGAGTGCGAGCGCGACCGACACCGCCGTCCAGCTGCACTATGGCGAGGAGACGATCGCGCGTTCCTTCGAGATCGAGCGTTGGCAGGCGGCCGGGGCTTCCCCCCTCGCCGCCGGTACCCTGCGCGGCATGGCGTTTGCCGGCGGGCGGCTGGTTCTGTGCAGCGAGAAGGGGCTCTTCCTGTCCGATGTTGGGGGTGGCGGCGGCATCGATCCCGACGGCACCGGCAAGACCAACGACCCGTTTCCGCCCTTCGCCCGCGTGCCGCTGCGGTTCGGCGCCAGCCCGGAAGCGGCCGGCGCGGCAGCGAACCGGCGGCCGCTGCAGGAGGCTCCGTGCCTCGCCGTGCGTGCCGTCGATGCCGACCGGGTGGCGGTGCTCGTCCAGATCGACACCCCCGCACCCGACCGTCCGGCCTATGCGGAGTTGACGCTGCTTTCGCCGCGCCAGCAACTGGCGACCAACCCTGTCACCCTGACCGACGACCCGGTCAGCGCCGCCGCCGCCCAGCGCCGGGACTACCAGCTCGCGATGCTGCGCGGCCGGCTTATCGTGCAGGTGCAGATCGGCCCCATCGACCGCACCGGCGGGCTTAACGCGCGCTCCTCGATCAAGGCCTTCTCCATAGCCGAGAGCGACATGCGCACCGGCAAGGCGGGCTGGCGGGCCGAGCCCGCGCTCGCCACCGACGAACTGACCCCGCGCTATGGCTGGCATCTGGCGGATGGGTTCGGCACCGACAACGAGTCCCTCTTCCTGGTCAACGAGATCACGGGGCGACGGTGCGCTTCGAGGCGAGTCCCGACAGTGCTAGGAGGATGGCGCAGGCCCGGGCCAGCGGCTCTCCGGGCCGGCTGGCGGCGGCCCGCGAGGCCGTGGAAATCGAGTATCCGACGCCTGCGAGAGCCGTGCGGAGGGATGCGGCGCCCGCGCTGGCGGCGGGACCGGTGGTCAATGTGGGCGGCGTGCTCGTCGCCCTGGGCGCGGGGCTCGCCTACAACCCGCAGACCAATGAATGGCAGCAAGGCTCCTTCGGGCTCACCGGCAGCACCGGCAGCACCGCCGCCTATCGCGGCGACACCGAGCCCCGCCTGTGGCTGATGAAGCCAAACGGCGACCGGCTCAGCCTGACGGTGGAAAGCCCGCGGCTGTTCGCCGCCGATTACTTCGAAAACATGCAGGCCGCCAGCCTTCCCTATCTCGAACTGGGGTCCAGGGTGACGATCCGCACCCGCGAGACACTGAACTGGCGGACGGACAAGCGCACCACGCTGGAGAAGACGGGCGAGCACGCCGAGACCGTGGCCTGCACCGTGAAGGGCGTTACCAGCGCCATCCCGATGCAGGTGAGCGAGTACGCGTTGTTCTACCCCGATCGCCCTTTCGAGCTCGTCGGCACCTCTGCCGATCGCAAGACCAATGTGTCCAAGGCGCATCTGGGCAAGGGCAACTGGGACGTCACCGTGAGCTCCGATCCCTGCGCATCGGTCCGGGTCGAGCCGGCGCCGGTACCGAGCCGGTGAGTTCTTCCAAGCACGATCGCCGCCCGGCGGCATCCCCAGGCAAGGAACAGCAAGATGACCGACGAGACCGTGACGCCGCTATGGACCCTCACCCGGGTTCGCCAGATCGAGAACGACACCGGAAATCTGAGCCTGACGTTCGACGGCGAGACCATCCCGAAAGTGGAGGTCACGCCCGACGGGCGGACGACATTCAACACGTCGCTCGCGGTCGCAGGCCCCATGGTGATGGAAGGGCCGGCGATGGCTCATTCGGGCCTCAAGGTGACCGGAGCGGCTTCGGCGACAGGCACTATCGAGGCGGCGCAGGGGTTGCTCGGCTTGGGAGCGGTCCCGGTCGGGGCCATCCTGATGTGGTCGGGCGATCCGGCGAAGCTGCCGGCCGGCTGGTATCTGTGCAATGGCGGCGGCTGGCTCGCCAATGGCGACCCGATCCCGGACCTGCGCGGCAGCTTCATCGTCGGCCATGACCCCGGCAGCGACGACTACAAAGTCGTGCAGAGCAAAGGCGGGTCGGCCACGCGCGTCCTGAAGGTGGCCAACCTGCCAAAGGACGACATTCTGAACCTGAAGCAGCTCGTCGTCTCCGTGCCCTATATCGACGGGGACAACAACGCTCTCTCGCGGAATGTGGGACGGGACGTCTCGCTACCGTCGAACGGATCGGCCGAACCCTTCGACATCCGCCCGCCCTGGTACGCCCTAGCCTACATCATCTATGCCGGGCGCGGCGGCTACTGTCCCGGCGATGCCAATGTCCGCGGGGTTCTTATCAATGGCGAAGCGCTCAAAAAGGGGCAATCCGTCGTTTCGCCCTCGGGGCGCTATGAGTTGCGGTTCGAGACGACCGGCAAGCTCGCCCTGTTCGACATGCAGGACAAGGCCAGTCCCAGGCGCCTCTGGGTGGCCACGAGCAACGGCAGCGAGGCCGTGGGAGCAACGGCGTTCCAGCAGCTCGACGGCAATTTCGTTCTTTACGCGGCCGGCGGTTCGCCAGCGTTCGCCAGCAACACTTACAGGGCCGGGGTGAAGCTGCGGGTGAGCGACGAGGGCAAGGTGCGGATCGACAATTCGGAGGGTCAGGCGGTCTGGTCGAAACCCTGACGCGCCTGCACGCCATCCTCACCTGAAAGGATTTCGCCATGAACGACCGGACCGTGACACCGAAATGGAGGCTGACCCGCGTCAGCCAGGAGGACGACGACAATCTCAAACTCACCTGCGTGGGGCAGAGCGAGTCGTCCCTGGAGATCACACCCGATGGAAAGACGACGCTCAACACGTCCCTCACGGTAAATGGGCCGCTCACCCTCGCGCAGCCGGTGTCCGCGACGGGCGGCACGGTGTCGGTGTCCGGCGGCCTCACCGTGACTGGGCCGGTCCAGGTGCCGGGCGGCATTACCGGGCCGGGGACGATGCCACCCGGCGCGATCGTCATGTGGTCGGGCGACCCGGCGCGGCCGCCGGAAGGGTGGGCGCTCTGCGACGGCCAGCAAGGCCGCCCCGACCTGCGCGGGCGGTTTCCCGTGGGGGCCGACGGGAGTTCCTTTCAGGCGAACCGGATCGGCGGGGCGGCGGAGCACGTCCACCGCATCGATCATGTCTATCACCTCATCACGGGCAGGAGCGCCGACGGCAGGGCGTTCGGCGTGGTCTCGCCGGAGGTGCTGCAGAGGCTGACCTGCGACACCCAGCATACCTCGCACCTGCCCCCCTATCTGGCGCTGCACTTTATCATCAAGCTCTAGCCGAGGGCGTCGGCCCAGGTTGCGGCCGCCCGAAGCCGCGCCCCGCTCACACGTCAGGCCGTCCCCATGATATGTCGTTGCGTCGAGGCGGCGCACCATCGTGCGCCGCCTCTAGGGCGTGACCGGCAGCGATTGGGCGGGCATGAGCGGATCGTCAGGGCAGGCCACCGGCCGGGCTGATGCAGCCTTCGACCTGCTTCTGCGCTTCTGCGCCGAGGCCGCGCCGCAAGGGACGACCGCGTCCATCCTCGACGCGGCTGCTCGCGTCGAGGACTGGGGGCTCTTTCTCCAGCTGGTGGAACGGCATCGTGTGCCGGGGCTGGTTCATCTCGGGCTTGGCCGCATTGAGGGCGCCGTACCGGCGCCGGTGCGACGCGCCATCGCCGACAAGGCGCTGGCGCTGGCGCGGCACAACCTCACCCTGGTCGCCGCCACTGCCCGCCTGCAGAAGCTGTTCGACGCCGCCGGGATCGAGGCGGTGTTCTTCAAAGGGGCGTTGGTCGGGCAGCGTGCCTATGGGTCGGTGGCGGTCAAGCACGGCAAGGACATCGACTTCCTGGTGCGGCCGGAGGATCTTCCCGTCCTGTTCAGGCTTCTGGCAGAGGAAGGCTACCGGCCGGTCTTTCCCAAGGCGCCGCTGACCCCGGCCAAGATCGACGCCTTGCGGGTCTTCCAAATGGAGGCGGTGATGGTCGACCCGGCGCGCGGCGTGCAGCTGGAGCCGCACTGGCGGTTGACCGAGAACCGCCGGCTGCTGCCGCTCGGTCCGCTTCTCCGCGAAGCCGGCCTGCGGGAGAGCCTCGGCGGGATGCCGATCCGCGCCTTTCATCCCGATGACGAGTTCGCTTATCTCTGCGTGCACGGCGCCCGCAGTGGCTGGTTCCGTCTCAAATGGCTGGCCGATCTGCATGCCCTGCTGGCGGGGAGGCCGGAAGAGGAGCGATTGCGCCTCTACCGCCATGCCGAGGAGAGGGGTGCCGGGCCTGCCGCCCTGCTGGCCTTCGGCCTGTGCCGCGATCTGTTCGCCCTGCAGCTCCCGACGACGCTGACGCGAGCCGTCGAGGCGCCGCTTCAGCGGGCGATGCGCCGGCTCTGCCGCGCCTTTCTGCGCGAGGACCGTCCGCAGGCCTCGCTGCGTCAGGTATGGCTGATGCCGATGCTGCACGCGGTGGCATGCGGACCCACCCATGCCGGCACCGAGATCTTGCGCTGGACGGTGAATTGTCAGGACGCGCTGGAAGTGCCGCTGCCGCGCAAGCTGTATTTCCTCTACCCGCTGCTGCGCGTGCCGCTGTGGTTTGGGCGGCTCGTGGCGGGCAGGGGCCTGTTGCGCCGGAAGGCGGGGGCCTCTTGACGCGGTGTACCTCGAAGGGGCGGCCAACCTCTTCGACATCATCCTGATGTTGCGATGCAGCATTCCGGTCGTTACGGTATAGGCCTCCGGTTCCGAAAGGTGTGCCCATGCCTTCCAAGATCCTGCCTCCCGCGCCGGCCCCTGCAGGTGATGATGCCAGGCCAAAGCGGCGCGCGGGCCGAGGACGACCGGTCGCGGGGGCGGCAACCGCCGCTGCCGGCGCAGCGGAGGCTCCATTTCCGGTGCGCTCCGGCCCCGTCCGGGTGGATCTCGCCCTGCAGGGCGGCGGCTCGCATGGGGCGTTCACCTGGGGGGTGCTCGACCGGCTGCTGGAAGAGGACTGGCTCATCATCGAGGGCATTTCCGGCACTTCGGCCGGGGCCATGAACGCCGCTGTGCTGGCGGACGGCTTTGCGGCGGGCGGGCGAGAGGGGGCC
>JAEYTJ010000236.1 GCA_023434095.1 Pseudomonadota bacterium
CCAGTATCCCGGCGCCGGAGGCGTTTCTTCAAGGCCCGGCGGCGGCGCTTGACGACGGTGCGGCGCGGCACCGCCGCGCCGCGGGCGATCTATCCGACGTTCTCGCTCCGAGACAGCGACCACTCGGCGAAGGTCGGCGTGTGCATGTCGAAACGGTCGCGGATGGTGGCGCAGGTGCTGCCCCCAAGCCGGGCGATGGCGTCCAGCCGCGCCGGATCGATGCGCAGGCGCTCGATGTCCACGACATCCGAACGGTAATGCGCATAGACGATCTCGCCGAGGATGACCTGGCGCGACTTGCCGAGTTCGAGCGTGAGATGCCGCCGGCACTCGAAGGCGGCCGGGGCCTCCCGGATCCATGGCGAGGCGACCTTAACCCCCGGCACGGCGGTGAAGCCCGCCGCCGCGATCTCGTCCGCCTCCGGCGGGAAATCGGCGGCGCACAGATGCATGCCCTCGGCGATGGCGTGCGAGACGATGTTGACCGTGAACACCTCGGTGAGCCGGATGTTCAGCGCGGTGTCCTTGAACGACATGTCGGCATGGTTCTCGACGCCCAGCGCCACGATCGGCGGATCGGCGGAGAGGCAGTTGAAGAAGCTGAACGGGGCCGCGTTCATCCGCCCCTGCGGGTCGACCGTCGTCACCAGCGCGATCGGGCGCGGCACGATGGTGCCGATCATCAGCTTGTAGCGCTCGCGCTCGCTCAGTTTCCTGAAATCGAAGGCGACGGAATCGGTCTCGGGCTCATGGTGTAGGCTCATGCCTCCACCCCCCTGAGGCGCGCTGCGTAGGGCGCGAGCACGTCGCGTATGTCGCGCTCGGTCTTCTGCTGGAGCAGGGCGCGGCTGGCCACCGCCTCGAGATGATGGTCCATCAGCTCGATGGCGCGCGCGCCATTCCCGGCGATCAGCGCATCGACGATCTCGCCATGCTCGCTCACGCCGCAGTCCGAGGAGTGCGGCCGGCCATACATGGCGAGGATGAGCGAACAGCGCGACACCACTTCCGTGACATAGCGCACCAGCACATGATTGCCGGTCAGCCGCGCCAGCAGCAGGTGGAACTCACCCGCGAGGCGGATCGATTCGACCTCGTTGCGCCCGGAAACCGCACGCTCGCGGGCGACATGCTCGCGCAGCACGGCGATCTCGTCGGCCTTGAGCTTGCCGGACAGGCACTCGGTGACGATCCGCTCGAGGCCCCGGCGGACCACGAACACGTCGCGCCCCTCGTCGAGGGTCGGATTGGCGACGAAGGCGCCGCGATTGGGTTTCAACTCGACCAGCCCTTCCACGGCCAGCCGCCCGAGCGCCTCGCGCGCAATGGTGCGGCTGGTGCCGAAGGCATCGCCGATGGCGTCCTCCGGCAGCTTGGCTCCCGGCTGGAGCCGCTGCTCGATGATGGCTTGCCGAAGCGCGTCCTGGACCGCCTCGGTGCGGGAGATCGCTCCGCCCTCGCCCGCAGGGGGACCTTTCCCCTTGGCGGTCGGGTCGTTGACCGAGCGCGAGGCGCCCTTCTTCACACGGATGGTGCTCATGCGAATTCTCTGCGTTTCGTATGCACTGACTTAGCCGGCCGAGGCGGTTGCAGCCTTGCGCGCTTTCACCCAGCTGTCGAGGATCGCTACCGCCTCTCCATCCATCGCCTGTTGCGCGGGCATGGCGCGGTCCTCGATGAGAGCTCCGGCCGCCTTGCGCAGCGCCTCGACGTCGATCGGATGCCGCTCCGCCGGGGTGAGCGTCGCGAAGGCCTCGCCCGCTTGGCCCTGCGAGGCGGCATAATAGAGCTTGGCGATGCCAGACACCTCCATCACCGCCACGCACATCGCACAGGGTTCGCAGGAGGTGTAGAGCTCGCAGCCGGTGAGATCGACGCATTCCAGCCGGCGGCAGGCGTCGCGGATCGCCTCCACCTCGCCATGCGAGGTCGGGTCGAAATGGGCGCGCGAATGGTTCAGCCCCTCGCCGACAATGGCGCCGTCCTTGACGACGACGCAGCCGAACGGCTCGGTGCCGGGCGTGTCGAGCGCCTGCCGCGAGATGTCGATGGCGCGGCGCATGAAGTTTTCGCGGTACATGGTTTCCTCCTCGAATGTGGGCCGGCGGCCGCCGGTCTTTCAGTGTGTCTGGCCTGGCTGCGGCGGCAGCCGGCCTCAATGCGCCTGGCCTGACTGCGGCAGCAGCCGGCCTCAATGCGTCTGACCTGGCTGCGGCAGCAGCCAGGCGTGGTGCGGGTTCCAGCTCAGCCGCACCTTGCGGCCCGGCACCAGGTCCAGCGCCTCGATCTCGTGCTGCTGCTTCTGGACGCGGAACTCGGCGCCATTATCGATCTCGACGAAGACGGTCTGGGTCGAGCCGACGAATTCGAGGCCCAGCACCGTGCCTGCCAGGCCCTCGCCGTCGGCCGCCAGCGCGATGCGGTCGGCGGCGATGACGAAATCGCCCCGGCCGCCCTGTGCGCGGACCTCGCTGGCCGGCACGCGGAAATCGCCGAGGGCCCCGGCAATGTCGAGCAGACCGTCACGCACGCCCCGCACCTCGCCGCGCACCAGATTGTTCATCCCCATGAACTCGGCGACGAAGGCGTTGGCGGGCGCGCGATAGACGTCCTGCGGGCGTCCGACCTGCTGGATGGCCCCTTCGCTCATGATGACGATGCGGTCCGCCAGCGCGAAGGCTTCCGACTGGGCATGCGTCACATAGACGAAGGTGATGCCGAGCTCGCGGTGCAGGCGCGACAGCTCGGTCTGCATCCGCACCCGCAAATGGGCGTCGAGCGCGGAGAGCGGCTCGTCGAGCAGGAGAACGGAAGGCTCGGTCACCAGCGCGCGTGCGATCGCCACGCGCTGGCGCTGGCCGCCGGAAAGCTGGGCGACGTTGCGCTCGGCCATGCTGGCGAGCCCGAGGCGGTCCAGCCATTCCAGCGCCCGCTTGCGCCGCTGGGCCGCGCCCACCTTCTGCATGCGCAGCGGGAAGGCGACATTCTCGGCGACGGTGAGGAACGGGAATAGCGCGAGGCTCTGCCACACCATCGGCGTGTTGCGCTGGAAGGCCGGCACGCCGCGCATGCTGTCCCCGCCGATGCGGATCTCGCCGCCGGTCGGCTCGTCGAGCCCGGCGATGAGCCGCAGCGTCGTGGACTTGCCGCAGCCCGAAGGACCCATGAGGGCGATGAACTCGCCGGCCTCGATGTCGAGGTCGATGGACTTCACGGCGTGATGGTCGGGATAGCGCTTGTCGAGCTGATCAAGGGTGATGAACGGCGTCGGCATGTCACTCTCCGAAGTGCGGGTTGGAACGACGTCCGGCGCGGACGCCGGTGAAGCGCTGCGCGACGAGCACGAGCACCACGCTGATCACCAGCACCACGGTGCCGATGGCATTGATCTTCGGGTTCACTTGCCCTTGCAGCAGGTTGAGGATGCGCACCGGCAGCGTCTCGTGGACGCCCCCGACGAACCACGCGATGAGGAACTCGTCGAACGACACCGCCGCCGAGAGGAAGAACGAGGCGATCAGCGCCGGCCTGCAGAACGGCAGCACGACATGGATCACCGCCGCGGCCGGCGAGGCGCCCAGATTCCACGCCGCCGGCTCGAGATCGCGGCTGAGATCGTTCAGCCGCAGGCGAATGATCGCCATGGCGAAGGAGGTGGCGATGGCGACATGGCAGGCCATCACCGTCTCCAGCCGGCCGAACAGGCCGATGCGGGAGAGAAAGGCCAGCATCGCCATGCCGAGGATGGTCGCCGGCACCGCGGGGGGCACGGCCACCAGCAGGACGAAGGGCAGTTTCAGCCGGAAGCGGTAGCGGAAGTCGACATAGGCGGCCGCGAAGCCGAGGATTGTCGAGAGCACCGCCGTACCGAGCCCGACGAGCACGCTGTTGACGAACGCGTCGCGGATCATCGGGTCGTCGAGAATGGCGCGGTGCCATTCCAGGCTGAAGCCGCCCCAGGGAATGGTGGGGAAGCGATTGGCATCGAACGAAAAGGCGACGATGACCAGCATCGGCGTGGCGATGAAGCCGAACAGCAGGCCGAGAAAGCCGTACTGGGCGAGAAGCGACAGGCGGGTGGCGAGGCCGTGCTTCATCGCGCCGCCTCCTTGCGCGCCGCGCGGCCGCGCGACAGGAACGAACCGAGGCCCAGCACCAGCGCCAGCATCACCAGCATCGAGACGCCGATCACGGAAGCGCGCGGCCATTGCGAGCCGGACTTCACCGTGTCGACGATCAGGATGGAAAGCGTCGGCGGCTTGGAGCCGGTCATGAACAGCGGGCTGATATAGTCGCCGAAGGCGAGCAGGAAGCTGGTGGTCGCGGTGAGGGCGAGGGCCGGGCGCAGCGAGGGGATGATCACATGGGCGATCACCCGCGCGCGGCGGCAGCCGAGATTCTCCGCGGCCTCGATCAGCGTCCTGTCGATGCCCGCCATGGCGAAGACGAGGATCAGCACCGCGACCGGCAGGGTGAGCGTCAGCAGTCCCACCTGCAGCGAGAACGCGCCGCCCAGCAGCGGCAGGGGGCCGATGCCGATCCCGCCGAGCAGCGCATTGGCGATGCCTTCCGGGCTCAGCACGATCTGCCAGGCGTAGATCCGCAGCATGTAGCTGGAGAACACCGGCACCACGAGGAAGGCGACGGCGAGATCGCGCGCCCGCGGCTTCAGCCGGAACGCGATCGTGTAGGCGGCGGGAAAGGCGAGGCAGACGGCGAGCACCGTCGTGGCGCCCGCCACCGCGAAGGTGTGCACCAGCGCGCGCTGGAACGTCGCGGAGAAGAGGATGCGCGTCCAGTTGTCGAGCACGAAGGCCGGCTCCAGCCGGAACGCCTTCACCTGCCAGAAGGTGACGACGACGAGGAAGACCAGCGGCGCCGCGAAGAACACCGCCTGCCAGAGCACCACGGGCATGCCGAGCATGGCGGGCAGCACGCCGGGCGCCCCCGCCAGACGCGGCCTCGGCATTTGGAACCAGCGCCGGAAGGCGCTGGCACGCGTCGTCATGGAGGCGGCCATCATGGCGGAACCCCTTTCCCGTTGGATCAGAGGCTCTTGAACTCGCTCCAGGCGTCGTTCCAGTCGGCGATCTCCTGCTGCTTGGGCAGCTGGCGGAGCTGGATCTTCTTCGCCTTGTACTCGTCCATCACGTTCGGGCCGGTCAGCGTCATCCGCAGGATCTCGGCCTCCTTCGGCATGGTCTCGTTGAGCAGCTTCCAGCCGGCGATGGAGGGAATCGACTTCTTGTTGTCGACCTTGGTCGCCATCTTCACCTGGCCTTCCGGCGAGGTGGTGTACTGGATGAACTTGCGGGCGAGATCGCGCTTGGGCGTGCCCTTCACGATGGAGAGCGATTCCGTCCACTGCAGACCGCCTTCCTCGGGAATGACCGTGTCCACCGGCACGCCGTTCATGCGCAGGCCGAGCGTGATCCACTCGCCGATGCCCGGCACCAGCTGGGCGCGGCCATTGGTGAGCGAGGAGAAGATGTCGGCGATGGTGTAGAAGCCCGAGGCCTGCGACTTCAGCGAGAACAGCTTTTCCTTCACCGCCTCGAAATGGGCTTCATCGATGTCGAAGGGCGGGCGGTTGCCATTGGCGAGGCTGATCGAGCCGATGGAGGGCAGATACCAGTCGAAGAAGCCGACCTTGCCCTTGGCCTTCTCACTCCACAGCGCGGCGTAGGAGGCGACCTCCTTCGGCGAAAACTCCTTGGTGTTGTAGGACAGGCCGAGATAGCCGAAATCGGTCATCACGCCGTAGAGCTTCCCGTCGAACCAGTGCAGCGGGAATTTCTGGAATTCCGGCCAGTAGTCCTTGAGCGGGTAGTCGGCCGGGTCCATCTCCTCGATGAAATCCGCTGCATGCAGCAAGTGCATGTACTCGGCATCCGCCAGAACCACGTCGAACGAACCGGGAGGCGACTGGTTGATGACGGCGAGCATCTGGTCGCCGCCGACATATTCCTTGATGCGGATCTTGACGCCGTTCTCCTTCTCGAACTGCTCGACGAGATAGGGGTCGGCATTGCCCGGCCAGGAAAGATAGTTCAGCACCTTGGGATCGTCGGCCTGGGCCGAAGACCAGCGCGAGGTGGCGGCGAGAGCGCCGGCGGCGACGCCGGCCTTGAGGAAGGAGCGGCGACTGATGTCGCCCGAAAGGAAGGGTGTGCGCATCGGATCTGTTCCTGCTTCTGGTTCTATTTTGCATGCATCAAGTGCATACGAAATGTGAAGCAAGGCGCGTGCCAATAGTGGACCGAAGACTCCTTCCCGCCGATTCAACGACTTACCCGCTGCGATGCGAAATTTGGTCAGCCCGGCGTCTGCATCGATAATATCGGCAGAAGCTAAATCGCATGCACTATCGTGTGCAATCCTTAAGCGTCACCCTGACGGGAGACGCGTCGAGGCCAGCGCTCGAACCGGCTGACGAGGGAACCCTGCACCCGCTATTGCGCGGGGCCGGAACCCCTCTTCCGAGGCGCATCAGGTCGCCGGACGATCCGGAAAACGCGAAAAACCTGCGCGTCCCCTTCCGCTAGACGGACGCGCCGACCACGCGCTGGCGCGATCCGGCATGGTGCGCGCGGTACTGGCGGGGGGAGAGCCCCAGCGACGTCTTGAACTCGCGCGAGAAATGCGCCGCGTCGGAGAAGCCGCAGTCGAAGGCGATCTCGGTGATGGAGCGCGGGCTGTTCTCCAGCATCCAGCAGGCATAATGCGTGCGCAGCCGCCGCTGGAAGGCCGCCGGGGCGACGCCGAGCGTCGCGCCGAAGGCGCGCTCCAGCTGGCGGGTCGAACAGCCGACATAGCGCGCCACCGCCTCCATCGAGGGCGGATCGTCGAGCCGCTGCTCCATGAAATGCACCGCCTGATGCACCCGCGGATCGGCGACCGCGGCGAGATCGGCGACGAAATGCGGCTGCGGCAGCGAGGGCGGGCGCATGCCCTGCAGCATCATGTGCCGCACCGCCTGGTTGGCCTTGGCCGCCCCGCAATGGCGGGTGACGAGATAGAGGCCGAGGTCGATCGCCGCCGTGGAGCCGGCGCAGGAAAGCAGGTCGCCCTCGTCTACGAAGAGCTTGTCGGTGACCGCCTTCAGCGAGGGAAACTGCGCCTGGAACGCCTCCAGCACGTTCCAGTGGATGCAGACGGTGCGCCGCGTCGCCAGGCCCGCCTGGGCGATGGCGAAGGTTCCGGTGCACACGCCGATGAGCCGGACCCGGCCGGCGGCGGCGCGCCGCAGATAGTCCAGCAGCGCCGGCGGCTGGTGCTCGTTGAGATAGTCGTTGCCGCCGCACACCGCGATATAGTCGAACTGGGCGGGATCGAGCAGCGGCGCGCTGTCGGAGATCACCACGCCGCAGCTCGCCCGGCGTGGCGTGCCGTCGAGGCTCATCACGGTCCAGGACGCGTGGATCTGCCGGCTGCGCCCGCCATGGTCGGCCGCGAGCCGCAGCGCGTCGATCAGCCCGCCGAAAGCCGCGAGCGTGAACTGGTCGAGCAGCACGAAGCCGACGCGCAGCGGCGACAGCCGGCCGGGCACGGCGGGCGGTTCGTGACTGCGGCGGGAGGCGGGGGCTGGCGGGGACGTCATGTCGCTCATATCAAAGTTTTTGGCCCGATCCTGCAAGCCGACGCTGCGTCAGGGGCGGAAGATGCACGCTGCCTGCCCACAGGCGACGCCTGCACATGAGGGGAGATAACAACATGGCACGCATAACCGGTCTTGTTACGGCATCGGCGCTCGCGCTGGCGGCCGCGCTCACGCCCGCCTCGGCGCAGGAGGCTCTCCACGTCGCCTGGTATGGCGGCAATTGGGGCGACGCCTTCAAGGCCTGCGTCGCCGATCCCTTCACCAAGGCGACGGGCGTGGCGGTCGTGCCGGAAGTCGGCACCTCCACCGTCACCCTCGCCAAGCTGCAGCAGCAGAAGGACGCCCCGACCCTCGACGTCGCCTGGATGGATGGCGGCGTGAGCGAGCTCGCCGAAGCGGCGGGCGTGCTGGCGCCGATCACCGAGGCCGGCGTGCCCAACCTCAAGAACGCCGTACCGCAGGCGGTCTACAAGAACGGCAACGGTACCTATGCCGTGGGCACCGGTTATTACTCGCTGGGCCTGACCTACAGCACCAAGGAAATCCCCGAGGCGCCGACCTCGTGGAACGACCTGTGGAAGCCGGAATATGCCGACGCGGTGACCATCCCCTCGCCGGCCAACTCCTCCGGCGTGCCGTTCCTGTTCTTCCTGCACAAGATCTGGAACGCCCCGGCCGGCGACTTCGCCCCGGTCTTCGCCAAGATCAAGGAGCTGAAGCCGGCGCTGTTCTTCGATTCCTCGGGCGCCGCCTCCAACGCCTTCCAGAGCGGCGAAGCCATCATCGGCGCGCATTTCAATGTCGGCGCCTTCGATCTCATCGCCAAGGGCCTGCCCATCGGCTTCACCGTGCCGAAGGAAGGCGTGTGGGCCACCGATGCCCGACTGCACCTCGTGAAGAACGGGCCGCGGCCCGAGCTGGCGCAGAAGTTCATCGACACCGCGCTGACCCCGGCCGCTTCGCAGTGCCTTGCCGACAAGCTGTATCTCGGCCCGTCGGTGAAGGGCGTCGACGTCTCGCCCGAGACCGCTGCCAAGCTGCCCTGGGGCGCCAAGGGCTCGGTCGCCGATCTCTATCTGCTCGACTGGACCGAGGTGAACGCCAGGCGCGCCGAGCTGGTCGACACCTGGAATCGCGAGATCGCCCGCAAATAGGGCGCGAAACGCGGATATGCCCGCCCGGGCGAGATCTCCGGGCGGGGCTTTCCCCCTTTAGCTGCCGTGCCGCCCCCGCGCCCCAACGCTTGGCGCGCGCCGGTTCCGGCGTAGTCTGACCTTCGCCGACTTCGGACGGCCACCCTTTGTCGCGCCGTCCGCTCTCCCGCGAGGACATCATCCGTGCAGCCGCTTCTTTCCATCGATGCCGTTTCCAAGCGCTTTGCCGCCCACCGGGCGCTGCGCGAGGTCGATCTCGCGGTCGAGCCCGGCGAGTTCATTGCCCTCCTGGGGCCGAGCGGCTGCGGCAAGACCACGCTGCTGCGCTGCATCGCCGGCTTTCTCACCCCCGATGAGGGACGCATCCGCATCGACGGCGAGGACATCACCCACGCCCCGCCCTATCGCCGGCCGCTGAACACGGTGTTCCAGAGCTACGCGCTCTTCCCGCATATGAGCGTCGCCGACAATGTCGCCTATGGCCCGCGCCGGGCGGGCGTCGGCCGCCGCGAGGCGCAGGAGCGGGCGCGCGAGGCGCTGGCGCTGGTCGGGCTGGAGGAGATGGGCACGCGGCTGCCGCGCGCGCTTTCCGGCGGCCAGCAGCAGCGCGTGGCGCTGGCGCGCGCCATCGTCAACCGGCCCAAGCTCCTGCTGCTCGACGAGCCGCTTTCCGCCCTCGACCTCAAGCTGCGCCGGCGCATGCAGATCGAGCTCAAGCACATCCAGGAAAAGCTCGGCATCGCCTTCATCTTCGTCACCCACGACCAGGAAGAGGCCATGGCGATGGCCGACCGGATCGTGGTGATGCATGCCGGCCGCGTCGAGCAGGTCGGCACGCCTGAATCTATCTACCGGGCGCCGGCGACCCGCTTCGTCGCCGAATTCGTCGGCGAGCCGAACCTTATCGCGCTTGAGCCCACCGGCCCCGGCCGCGCCCGGCTGGCGTTCGGCGGGGCGGAACTCCCCGCGCCTGACGGCATGCGCTTCGCCATGGTGCGGCCCGAGGATGTGGTGCTCATCGAAGGCGCGGCGCCCGACGGTCTCGTCACGGCGCCGGGCGTCGTCGAGGAAGTGGTCGCCATCGGCCCGCTCACCACGCTGTTCGTACGCTGCGGGACGGTGCTGCTCAAAGTAGCGCGGCTCGGCATGTCCGGCGCCGGGCTGGTCCCCGGGAGCGCGGTCACTCTCGGCCTGCGCCCCGGCGCGCTGCATCTGATCGCGGAGTGAGCCCGGTGGCCGCCCCTCTCACCACGCTGGCGCTGCTGCTGTTCGCGCCGATCGCCTTCTTCGCCGCCTTCTTCCTGGCGCCGATGGCGGTGGTCGCGCTCTCCAGCCTGACCACGGATGAGGGCGGCCCGACCTTCGCCCATTACGCCCGCATCCTGTTCGACCAGTATCACTGGGACGTGCTGTGGGTGACCTTCCGCATCGCGCTCGCCACCACGGCGCTGTGCCTGCTGATCGGTTTCCCGCTCGCCTGGTACCTCGTGCGCATCGTGCGCTGGCGCAGCTGGCGGCGGGCCTGCGTCATCCTCATCGTGGTGCCGCTGTTCACCTCCAACATCGTGCGCTCCTTCGGCTGGATGGTGCTGCTGGGGCGTACCGGACTCGTCAATCAGGGACTGATGGGGCTGGGGCTGACCGAGCGGCCGATCCGCTTCCTCGGCACGGAGACCGGCATCCTCATCGGCATGGTCTACATCCTCATGCCCTTCGTCGTGCTCTCCGTCGGCAACGCGCTGGCCAAGATCGACACCGCGCTGGAGGATGCTTCCGCCGACCTCGGCGTCGGGCCGGCACGCACCTTCTGGTTCGTCACCCTCCCGCTGTGCCTGCCGGGCGCGGTGTCGGGCGCCATCATGGTGTTCGCGCTGGCGGTGAGCGCCTATGTGACGCCGGCGCTGCTCTCGGGCGGGCAGATCACCGTCTTCTCCATGCTGATCTTCCAGCAATATTCCTCGGTGTTCGATTTCCACTATGGCGGCGCGCTCAGCGTGACGCTGCTGGTGCTGACGCTCCTTCTCGTCACCCTCGCCGGCCGCATCGGCGAGCGCGGACGGAGGGCGGCATGATCGCGCGGCTTCTCATCCGGATCGTCGCGCTCGCCGCGCTCGCCTATCTGGTGCTGCCGCTGGTGGTCATCATGGGCGCGTCGCTGACGCAGACCAGCTATCTCGCCTTTCCCCCGCAGGGACTGACGCTGAAATGGTTCGGCGTGCTGTTCGACGACCCGTCCTATGTCTCGGCGTTCATCACCTCGACCCTGCTGGCGCTGGCGGCGACGGTGGTGGCGGTGCTGCTGGCGGTGCCGGCAAGCCTCGCTCTAGCGCGCTACGTCTTTGCCGGGCGGGCGGCCGTGACCTCGCTGCTGATGTCCCCGCTGGTGCTGCCCTATGTCGTGCTGGGCGCGGCGCTGCTGCAGTTCGGCACCGATTTCGGGCTGGCGCGCTCCTTCGAGGCGCTGCTCGTCGGCCATGTCGTCATCGTCATGCCCTTCGTGCTGCGCTCGGTGCTGCCGATGCTCACCCCGGAGCAGCGGGCGCTGGAAGAGGCGTCGATGGACCTCGGCGGCCGGCCGCTCGCCACCTTCTTCCTGATCGTGCTGCCGCAGATCCGCGGCGGCATCGTTTCGGGCGCGCTTCTCGCCTTCATCTCCTCCTGGATCAACGTCGAACTGTCGATCTTCAACACGACGTCGGCGCTCAACACCATCCCGGTGAAGATGTTCAACTACGTGCAGTACACGATCGATCCCACGATCGCGGCGGTGTCCGCGATCACCATCATCGCGGCTGCGCTCGTCATCACCCTTCTCGATCTGCTGATCGGCCTCGACATGCTGTCCGAGCGCCAACAGCCCTAAGTCCAACGGAGCCTTTGCGATGCGCAAGCAGGATAGTTTCGACGTCATCTACACGCATACGGAGGGCGAGCCGCTCTGCATCATCCATAGCGGCATTCCCTATCCCGCCGGCTCCTCGATCCTCGAGAAGCGCGCCTTCCTGGAGGCCAATTACGACTGGGTGCGCACGGCGCTCATGCGCGAGCCGCGCGGCCACCGCGACATGTTCGGCGTGTTCCTCACCCCCCCGTCCTCGCCCGACTACGACGCCGGCCTGATCTATATCGACGGCACGCAGTACTCGCACATGTGCGGTCACGGCACGATCGCCGTCGCCATGGCGATGGTGGCGCACGGCTTCGTCCGCCGCTCCGAGGACGGGCTGACCAAGATCCGCTTCGAGACCACCGCCGGGCTCGTGCAGGCCGAAGTGGCGACCCAGGGCGACGAGGTGCTGTGGACGCGCTTCGAGAACGTCCCGGCCTATGTCGCGGCGCAGGACGTGGCGTTCGACCTGCCGGGCGTCGGCGCGCTGAAGGCCGACATCGTGTGGGGCGGCAATTATTTCGGCATCATCGACCTGCGCGGCACCTCGCTGAGGATCGGGCCGGAGAACGGCTCCGAGCTGTCCCGCCTTGGCATCCTCGCCCGCGAGGCGATCCGCGAGAAGGTGAAGATCCAGCACCCGACCGCCGGCCACATCAACAACTTCAACTTCGTCACCTTCTGGCACGAGCCGACCATTGAGGGCGCGCTCTACAAGAACGTGCATGTGTTCAGCGCCGGCCAGCTCGACCGTTCGCCCGGCGGCACCGGCACCAGCGCGATGATGGCGATGTTCGAGGCGCGCGGCGTCATCGGCCTCCACCAGCCCATCACCTCCGAAGGCCTGCTCGGCACGGGCACCTTCGAGGGCGAGCTGATCGGCGAGACCCGCCTCAACGACGTGCGCGCCGTGCGCCCGACGGTGAAGGGTACGGCCGGCCTGCTCGGCACCGCCCGCTGGCTGGTCGACCGCAAGGACCCCGTCGGCGCCGGCTTCCTGGTGGCCTGACAGGCGACGGGGCGGCTGCGGCCGCCGCGAAAAAAGGATCGGGGCCGCTCATCGGCGCCGATCCGATCGTCTCCCGCGCCTGAGGCAAGGGCCGGTTCGCCGCCCTCAAGGGCGGCATTGGACCTCTTCTCGGCCGCGTCCGTCAGGGGCCGACCTTAGGCTAGCCAGAGCGCCGCCGCCATCGGCACATCGACCGCAACATTTGCGCCGATCTCGTGCTGGCCTTGGCCGGGACGGAAGGGCTCGTCCACCGTGATCTCCTGCCCGTCCGAGACGACGCCGTAGCGAACGAGGCTGCCCAGGAACTCGCGACGCACGATCTCCCCCCTCAGCGACGGCGCGGCGCCCTCGTTCTCGACGATGCGGGCGACCTGCGGGCGGAAGACGAGGCGGGCCCCAGCCGGCACATCGACCCCGCTCGCCACCGGCAGTTTCAAGCCGCCCGCCGTTTCGAACGCGCGGGCCGCCCCGGCGCCGACGACCTTGCCTTCGATCACGTTCGCGGTGCCGAGGAAGTTAGCGACGAAGAGATTCGTCGGGCGCTCATAGAGCTCCATCGGCGTGCCCACCTGCTGCACGATGCCGTCGCTCATCACCGCGATGCGGTCGCAGACCGTGTTGGCCTCCTCCTGATCGTGGGTGACGAAGATGGTGGTGAGTCCGAGCCGCTGCTGCAGGTCGCGCAGCTCGCGGCGCACCTGCACCCGCATCTTGGCGTCGAGATTGGACAGCGGTTCGTCGAGCAGCAGGACCTTGGGCTCGATAACCACGGTGCGGGCCAGCGCCACGCGCTGCTGCTGGCCGCCGGAGAGCTGCGACGGGCGCCGGTCCGCCAGATGGCTGAGGCCGACGATCTCCAGCGCCGCGCCGACGCGGCGCTTGATCTCGGCGCGGGCGACGCCGCGCTCCTCCAGCCCGAACGCGACGTTCTGCGCGACGCTCATATGCGGCCACAGCGCATAGCTCTGGAACACCAGCCCGACATCCCGCTTCCACGGCGGCAGGTCGCCAATGTCCCTCCCGCCGACGCTCACCGTGCCGGTGTCGGCCGTGTTGAAGCCGGCAATGAGACGCAGAAGCGTCGTCTTCCCGCAGCCGGACGGGCCGAGGAAGGCGAAGAACTCGCCGGGCTCGATATCGAGGTCGATGTCCTTCAGCACATGGTTGCTGCCATAGGAGAGGTTCACCCCCTTTATGCGGACATCGAGCGCCTCGGTGTGCAGCGCGGCCTCGGGCGCGCTCTTCTGGGCGGTGGCGGTCATCAGGCGGCTCCCCGGTTCTTCTGGTTACGGTCGAGGATGTATTGCGACAGCAGCGTGCAGGCGGCGACGAGCACGACGGCGATGACGCCGAGCGCCGCGCCCGGCCCCCGGCCGGCGGCGGACTGCATGAAGACGTAGAGGCCATAGGCCAGCGGCGCGTCGGCGTTGGACTGCACCAGCATCAGCGTCGCCGAGAGCTCGACCGCCGCAGTGGCGAAGCTGGTGACGAAGCCGGCGAGGATGCCGCCGGTCATCAGCGGCACCACGATGCGCCGCACCGTGCGCGCCTTTGTGGCGCCGAGATTCTCCGCCGCCTCCTCCAGCGATTCGGAAATCTGCTGGAGCGCGGCGTAGCAGGCGCGCAGCGCATAGGGCAGGCGCCGGATGGCGAGCGCCAGCACGATGACGATCCATAGCGTCGCGAGCGGCGTGCCGTCCGGCGTGCGCACGTCGAAAAAGGTGCGCAGATAGCCGATGCCGAGCACGACGCCGGGCACTGCCAGCGCCGCCATCGCCGCCCAGTCGAGCCATTGCCGCCCCACGAGCTTGGTGCGCAGCACGAGATAGGCGATGGCGGTGCCGAGCACGACGTCGATGCCGCCGGCCAGCGTGGCGTAGATCAGCGTGTTCTTGATGTAGACCGAGCTCTCGCCGAACACGCGCCCGTAATGGGCGACGGTGAAGCCGTCGGGAAGCGGGCTGTAGGACCAGATGGTGGCGAAGGAGAGCAGCAGCAGGCCGATATGCGGCGCCAGCACCAGCAGCAGGATGAGGCCGACGACGCCATAGGCGACGGCGTTTTCCCAGCCGCGCATCTTGCGTCGGGCAAGCCCGCCGCCGCCCCGCTGGGTGGTCGCGTAGTCACGCCCCTTGAGCGCCAGCGCCGAGATCCACATCGCCGCCACCGAGACGACGATCAGCACCACGGCGATGACATAGCCCATGGGATCGGCAATGCCGATGGAGGTGACGCGCAGATAGGCCTGCGGGGCCAGCATGTCCTTCACGTTCAGGAGCAGCGGCGTGGCCAGGTCGTCGAACACCTTCACGAACACCAGCGACGCGCCGGCAATGTAGCCGGGCATGGCGAGCGGCAGCACGATGCGCCGGAACAGCCGCATCCCGGACGAGCCGAGATTCTGCGCGGCCTCCTCCATCGCACGGTCGATGTTGCGCAGCGCGGCCGACAGGTTGATCAGGATGAAGGGGAAATAGTGGATGGCCTGGACGAAGATGACGCCGTTCAAGCCCTCCATGAAGGGAATGCGGATGCCGAACCAGTCCATCATCAGCAGGTTGACCGTGCCGTTCCGGCCGAACAGCAGCTGCATCGACACGGCACCGACGAAGGGCGGCATGATCAGCGGCAGGAAGCCGAGCGTCTGCACGATCACCGCGCCGCGGAAGTCGAAGCGGGTGGTGATGTAGGCGAGCGGCAGGGCGAAGATCGACGCCAGCAGAACGGTCGCCGCCGACACGTAGAACGAGTTCCAGAACGAACGCAGGAACAGGTCGGTGCGGAAGAAGTCGGCGAAGTTCACCAGTGTGAAGGCGCCGGTGCCCTTCTCGGTGAAGGCGACATAGATCACCGACGCCACGGGAACGATGAGGAAGGCGAGCAGGAACGCGCCGATGCCGAGCGCGAGGGCGATCTGGCCCGGCGTGCCGGGCAGGCGCCAGCGCCGCGCGGGTGTGCGGGCAGCCCCGGGGAGGGCGAGCGACATGGACTGCGCTCCAATCTGTGCGGAATGATGATGCGAGGTGGGGGCGCAGCCTCGCGGCGGCCACGCCCCCGGCGTCGGTGGAGGTCAGTTGGCGAGCTTCGCCGCCTCGTCCACCTTCGCCTTGGCCTTGGCGTAGTGCTCCTTGGCGAAGCTGGCCCACTTCTGCTCAAGCTCGGCCTGGCGGGCGCCCTTCTCCTTGGAACCCGAGAAGGCGCCGCGGATCGCCTCGCTCGACGCATCCGTCTCCGAGACCGGCATGGCGGCGATCAGGTCGCGCGCCTCCTTCAGCAGGGCGCGGGCCTGCGGGTTGTCCTTCCCGGCGAGCTTGCCCTCGACCTCGTGGATCGACTTGGTCACGCCCTTGAGGTTGTCGAGCTGGAAGGAGATGAGCTGGTCGAACAGCGTGTCGACGACGTCGGTGCGCGCACCGGACTTCTCGACGTCGAACATCGTCATGGAGGCGAAGCGCGGGTCGGTGAACGGGTTCGGATAGCCTTCCGGCGCCTTGGCGTAGACCGCCGGGTTGACCGGCAGGCGACGGATCGCCGGCTCGAGCAGCACTTCCTGTCCGGCGGGCGAGAGCAGGAAGTCGACGAAGGCCTGCGCGTTCTCGGTGTTCGGCGCGTTGGCGACGATGCCGACATTGGCCGGCACGACGGTGGTCACGGTCGGGTAGACGAACTTGACCGGGAAGCCCGATCCCTGCGCCGAGAAGGCGAAGAAGTCGATGACGATGCCGTAGCCGACCTGACCGGAATTGACCGCCTCCGGCACGCCGAAGGAACGCTCGGTGATGGTCTGGAAATTGCCGGCCATGTTCTTGATGGTGGCCCAGCCCTTGTCCCAGCCTTCACCCTGCAGGATGGTCTCGATGGTCAGGTGCGTGGTGCCGGAGCGCGCCGGCGAGGCGATCGCGACATGGTC
The DNA here is from genome assembly GCA_023434095.1 of Pseudomonadota bacterium. Lineage (GTDB taxonomy): Bacteria > Pseudomonadota > Alphaproteobacteria > Rhizobiales > Xanthobacteraceae > Ancylobacter. The sequence continues at coordinate 16,561 of JAEYTJ010000236.1, forward strand.
GTAATAGGGCGCGGTGGCGAGATCGCTCCACTCCTTCGGCTCCGGCAGGTCGTTGGCCTGCTGGTAGCGGGTGTTCCACATGATGCCGTAGCCGGAAGCGGCGAAGCCGAAATAGTAGCCGTCCGGATCGTTGATCGGGTAGGCGCCGATCTTGGCCGGGATGCCCTCGGCCTTCGGCGTGTACTTCTGCAGCAGGCCCTTGCCCTTCAGCACCTCGAACGCGTCGGGCGCGGACGCCCAGAACAGGTCGACCTGCGGATTGGATTTGGTCTCGTCGAGATATTTCACGCCCGCATTGGTGTTGCGGTTCTGGACGTCGAGCGTGATGCCCGGCTTGGCCTTCTCGAACGCGGCCTTGATTGGGTCGGTGACGTCCTTTGAAAAGGAGGTGACGACCGTCACCTTGCCCTGGGCGAAGGCGCCCGTGGCAGCGAACGAGGCGAGCGCAAGGGTGGCCGCGAAGGCGGCAGAGCGGATCATGGGCATTTCCTCCACAAAGGGTTCTTGGCGGCCGTGAGGCTGCTGCGCCCTGTTTGGCAATGCCCGTGCCAGAGCCGGAATGTCAGAAAATTACTTGAAAATTCAATTGGATGGCGGATGGACGCGACGGCGACGTCCCACGGGAATGGGTTTCTTCGGTAACGTCGGCCCCGGCTGGATGGGTCAGGACGGTAACATCAATCCTCGATCCCGGCCCGCTCCAGCCCGTGCTTGCGGATCTTGAGGTACAGCGTCTTGCGCGAGACACCGAGAGCGTCCGCGCTCTGCCCGACTTTGCCGCCATGGCGTGCCAGCGCGGCGAGGATCGCCTGCCGCTCGGCGGCATCGACGGCCGCATCCAGCGGCGCCACGGGCGCATCCGCCGCCATGTCGGGCAGGTCGTCGAGGCCGAGCACGAAGCGTTCGGCCTCGTTGCGCAGTTCGCGCACATTTCCCGGCCAGGGTCGCTCCATCAGCGTCGCCAGCAGCGCGGCCGAGGGGGCCTTGGGCTCAGTGCCGTGCCGCGCGGCAAGCTTCGCCAGGAAGTGGCGGAACAGCATCGGCACGTCCTCGCGCCGGTCGCGCAGCGGCGGCAGGCGCACCGTCACCGTGTTGAGGCGGTAGACGAGATCCTCGCGGAAGCGGCCCTCCCGCGCCAGCGCCACCAGATCGACCTTGGTCGCCGCCACCACCCGTATGTCGACGGGAATCTCGACATTGGAACCGAGCCGTTCGACGGAGCGCTCCTGCAGCGCGCGCAGCAGCCGCGTCTGCGCGCCGAGCGGCATGGATTCGATCTCATCGAGGAACAGGGTGCCGCGGCTGGCATGCTCGATCTTGCCGATCCGCCGCTCGCGGGCGCCGGTGAAGGCCCCCGCCTCATGGCCGAACAGTTCGCTCTCGATCATGTTCTCCGGCAGCGCCGCGCAGTTGACCGCGACGAAGCGTGCGCCGCGCCGCCGGCCGAAATCGTGCAGCGCGCGGGCGGCAAGCTCCTTGCCGGTGCCGGTCTCGCCAAACAGCAGCACGTCGGTGGGGGCGTCAGCCAGCACCGACAGCGTGCGGCGCACCCGCTGCATCGCCTCCGAACGCCCGATCAGCCGCCCGGCCCAGGCATCGGCCGGCTCGGCGGGCCGGCGCAGCGCGCGGTTCTCCAGCACGAGCCGGCGATGCTGCACGGCGCGGCGCACCGTCTCCACCAGCAGCACCGGATCGGCCGGCTTCTCGACGAAATCCCAGGCGCCGCCGCGCATCGCCTCCAGCGCCATCGGCACGTCGCCATGGCCGGTGACGAGCACGACCGGGATGTCGCGATCCACCGTCGCCACCGCCTTCAGCAGGGCCAGCCCGTCCATGCCGGGCATGCGCACATCGCTCACCACCACGCCGGCGAAGTCGGGCGTCACCTGCCGCAGGGCCTCGCCCGCCGACGAGAACGCCGCGGTCTCCACGCCGTCGAGGCACAGGGTCTGCGCATAAGCGAAGCGCACCTCGTCGTCGTCGTCGACCAGCAGGACATCGTTTGAAGGAGAGGAATTCATGCGGCCTCGCGCAGCTCGATAGCGAAGGTGCTGCCTTCCGGCGAGCTTTCCACCAGGATAAGCCGTCCGCCGAAATCGCGCACGATGTTGAAGGACAGCGACAGGCCGAGGCCGAGCCCCTGCCCGGGCGGCTTGCTGGTAATGAACGGATCGAACATCTGCGTGCGCATTGCTTCGCCGACGCCGGTCCCCGTATCGCGCACATAGACGCGCACATGCAGCCCCTCGCGCCGGGTGACGATGGCGAGGCGGCGCTCGCGGCCGCCGTCCAGCGCGTCGAGGGCGTTGGAAATCAGATTGACCAGCACCTGTTCCAGCCTCACCTCCTCGGCCAGCACCTTCAGATCCGGCGCGATGTCGAGCGCGACGACGACGGCCTCTTCCCCGATGCGGCGGGCGAAGAGGGATAGCGCGCCTTCCACCGCCGCGCCGAGGTCGACCGGGCCGATGGCCGGCGCGGGACGGCGGGCGAAACGCTTGAGATGGCTGATGCTCTGGGCCATGCGCGCGGTCAGCGCCTCGATGCGCGCCAGGCTCTCCCGTGCCTCTTCCGGACGCGAGCGCGACAGCAGCACGCTCGCATTATGGGCGTGCGAGCGTATGGCGGCGAGCGGCTGGTTCATCTCGTGCCCGATACCGGCCGCCATCTGGCCGAGCGCGGCGAGCTTGGCCGCCTGCACCAGCTCGTCACGGGTCTGGCGGAACACGGCGAGGGCGTGAGAGAGGCGGTCGAGTTCGTCGCCTCCGGTGCGCGCCGGGGGAAGGGCGAGATCCACGGGCCCGCCATCGGCGATGGCGGCTGCGGCCACGGTGAGCCGCTCCAGCCGGGCGATCAGGCTGCGGCGGACGTAGAACCAGCCGACCAGAACCGCGACGAGCAGCGACAGAAAGGCGATGGTGAGGAGAAGGCCGCGGCCGATCTCGATCGCCTCCGCCGCCCGCGCCGCCGCGTCGCGCGCTTCGCCCTCGATGCCGCGGGCGACCCCGGCAATGGCGCGCCCCACCTCGCCGACGATGTCGCGGTTCTCCGCCAACAGGCGCTGGCCGTCCTCGGCGGCGGCGATTTCGGCGGCGCGCAGGCCGGGCAGGCCGTTCTCGATGCCGGAGAGGGCGACGAGCCGCTCGACGATCTGGCGCACGGTGATGCTGTCCGGCCAGATTTCCAGTCGCTTCCCCTCGACGGCGAGCTCGTCGGCCGCCTCGCCGAGGAAATGGCTGGTCTGCCTCAGATCTTCGACCGCGCGCACGGTGGCGACCCGGCCCAATATGCCGACGGCGAGGTGCGCCCGCGCCGTGAGCCCCAGAATGGCCTCGGTCTTGGCGTTCTCGTCGCGCAGCACCCTCTGCGCATCCGCCGCGGCGCCGGGCTCGCCGACCTGTTCGAGCGCAGCCTGGATGTTGAAGCGGGCGTCGTCCACCAGCGGCTCGACCTCGTCCACAAGGTCGGCCTGCAGCCAGCGAAGCTCCTCGACGATGGTGCGGGTACGCCCCTCGATGTCGAAGCGCTTCGTCGCGGCGCGGTCCACCGCGTCGAGATTGGCGGTGAGCGACACGGCCTGGCGTCGCAGCGCACCAAAGCCGGTCGCCGCGCCGACCGCAGGGGCGGTGTCGAGCAGGCCGCGCAGATCGTCCAGCCGGGCCCGGGCGCGGGCCATGGCGCTCCCATGCGCCTCGCGCCGCTCGGCGGTAGCGAGCTCGGTGGCGGCGGCGGTGAGACGACCCCCGGCCTCGGACAGGCGCGCGGCGAAGACGAGAGCGGGCACATGGCCGCGCGCAATCGATTCCAGCTCGGCACTGAGCCGCGCATAGGAAAGCCAGCCGACGATGCAGGCGCCGACCGCCAGCGCCCCGACGCCGATGAAGGCGGTCAGCAGCCGCCCGCCGATCCCCAGAAGCAGGGGTCGCGGACCATCCGTCGGCAGCGTTTCCGGCGCGCTCATCGCGCCGCAGTCCCGGTGTCGCCCTCGGGCAGGCGACCGAGCCCCGCCAGCCGGGCGCGCGCACTCGCCGCCGCCGCCCTGGCCGCGGCGAGATTGTCGCCCGTCCAGTCGCGCAGCCGCGCCATTAGCTTCGCTTGCGGCGCCGGCGGCTGTAGGCCGCGCGGCACCCGCGCAAGCCGCGTCTCCTCGATGAGGCGGGCCGCCTCGGCCTCCGTGAAGGGAACGGCACCGAGCAGTTCGCGCGCCTGCGTCGCCGCCTTTGCGGCCGCCTCGTCCGGCGCCTGCGCCAGACTTGCCTCCACTTCGTTCACCGTCCGCCAGATGGCGGCAGCGTCGGCGAGACGGAGGGTGACGAGTTCGTCGAACATCAGGTTGATCAGCTCGTAGCGCCCGGCGGAGCGGCCGGCGTCGAAGCGTCCGCCATCGGCGTCCTGGGCCGTCTGGAACGGGTTCGGTCCCTCGCCGCGCCCCTCGGCATGGAATTCCGGCCGAATCGGTTGGCGCCCGACCGCCGGATCGAGCAGCAGCCGCTGGCCGGCCACCGACAGCAGGAAATCGACGAAGGCGTCCGCCGCCTCGTGGTTTTGCGCCCGCCGCAGCAGCCCGATGCTGGCGGGAGCCAGGATCTCCGGGTCGGGAACGGTGAACCGCACCGGGCCGGCATCGAGGCCCGTGGGCTGGGCGAGGAAATCGATGGTGATGCCGATGCCGAAGCGCCCGCGCGCCACGCCGGCCGAGACGCCGAAGCTGCGGGCGGTGACGGTGGCGAGATTGCCGCCGATCTGTCGCCAGGTCCGCCAGCCTTGTTCCCACCCCTCCGCCTGCAGCAGCGCCTCGACCACCAGATGCGTCGTGCCCGAGCGCGAGGGCGAGGAAATGCCGACATGACCGGCATAGACCGGTGCCGTCAGGTCCCGCCACCCCCGTGGCACCGGCAGCCGGAAGCGCTCCAGATAGGCGTCATTCCAAGCGAGCCCGTAGGCCGAGAGCGCAAAGCCGAGATAATGGCCGTCGGGATCGTCGACCGGATAGCCGGCGACGGTGGCGGGCGCGCCGGTGGCGCGCGGGGCAAGCGGCGCCAGTTGCCCCTCCAGTTTCAGGAGCTCGAAGGCGTCGGGCGCCGACGCCCAGAACAGGTCCGCGTCGAGCCGGTCGCCGCCGGCGAGCTGGGCGACGGCCGCGGTCGTCTTGCGCTGGATGAACTCCACCTGGATGTCGGGATGCGCCGTGTGGAAGGCCCGGCGATAGACATCGATCATGGAGGGCGGGAACGAGGTGACGACCCGCAACGGTCGCGCCTCGCAGGTCGAGACGCCCCAGGCGCCGACGAGCGCGAGGACCAGCAATCCGTACCTGACGATGTTTCCAGTCACGCTTCCGCTCCGCAAATCGCGCGCAGCATAATGCCCGCACGATCCGCTTCGCCAGCGCGGGGACGGAGAGCCTCGCCAATGACCGCTCTGGCGGGCGGGCCTCGCGCAGGACGGAATCAGGCGAGGAAGTTCCGCTCGCCGAGCTCGGCAAAGGCCTTGCGGGCCTCGGCCTGGATCGCGGCCGCCAGCCAGTAGGCGAGCATCTCGTCATGCCGCGGCTCCAGGCCGGCGCAGGCCACGACCACCCCGTTGACCACCGCGCTTCCCCAATAGGGCGTATCGCCCGCCTGCAGATATTGCGGCGCCAGATCGGCCGTCGGCCGGCCCGTGCGCGAGGAAATCTGCGCCTTGCTCAGCGCGATCTCCGCATTGGGATAGGGCGAGCCCGAGAGATCGCCGATCGACGTGACGAGGTAGCACAGCTCCCGGAAGTCGCCGGCGTGGCCGGCCGGGACCAGCTCCCGCGCGGGTGCGACCACGATCGCCACGCCAGCGCGATCCGGCGCCAGACGGGCCATGGCCTCGGCCAGCATCGGGCGGACGAGCTCGAAGGTCCGTTCGACCAGGGTGACGTCGATTATCGCTGCCATCGGCTCTTTCCTTGTCCTGCGCGCGGGGCGCTCACACCACGCCCGCCCACGTCTCCCGTCGCCAGTCGGCAAGGGCGGCGGGCCGTTCATCGAGATGGCCGGCGACGACCAGCGCGCCGAACTTCATGTGCCCATCCGGCAGCCTCTCGATCCGGTGGCCGAGCGCGGCGAGCGCCTCCGCCCCCGGATGGCTCTCCTCGATGAGGATGCGGCCATCCTCGCTGCGCCAGCGCGGCGCGGCGACGGCGGAGGCGAGGTCGGCCCCGCGCCGGAAGGCGCCGAGCAGGGCCTGCAGCAGGGTCTGTATCTGGCCGTCCGCGCCGGGTGTTGCGAGGGCGAGCGGTCCGCGCTCGGTCTCGACGATCACGGGCGCCAGCGTGTGGACCGGCCGCCGCCCCGGCGCCGGGGCGTTGGGACCCGTGGTGAAGCCGCCCGCCCGGTTGTTGAGCACGAAGCCCCCCTGGGGCACGAAGACGGCGGAGCCGAAATCGTCGAACACGCTGACCAGCGAAGAGACGGTCAACCCTCGCTCATCGCTCGCGGCGACACCCGCCGTGTGCAGATAGGCGCGCGGGCCACCCCGGTGCAGCGGCTTCGCCGGATCGATCACCAGCCGCTCGTCGAGCAGCGCGGCCCCCTCCCCCGCACGGTCGCGAAAGGCGAAGGAAGCCTCGGTCAGCTCGATCGCGACATGGTCGAGCTGCGACGGCGGAACCGGCCCGAGACGTTCGAGTTCCGCCAGGCACATCGCCAGCAGGACACCCTGGGTCACCGGCGGCTGCACATGGACGGTCACGCCGTCCCACGACGTCGTGACGGGGGAAGCGAGCACCGTCTCGTGCCGCGCGAGATCCTCCAGCGAGAGGTTGCCGCCATGGGCCCGGACGGCGGCGACGATGGCTTCCGCGCTGCGGCCGGCATAGTAGGCCGCGGCACGTTCCTTGCCGATCCGATCCAGCATCTGGGCGAGGCCGTTCTGCACGACGACGTCGCCGGCCTGCGCCCGCACGAGCGCCCATTCGCCCGCGCCGCCGGCCATGAGGCGGCCGTGCTGCTCGGCCACGGCGCGGGCGAGCCGCGGCGAGACCACCATGCCGCCGCGGGCGATGCGGCGGGCGGGTTCGAGAAGACGTTCGAAGGGCAGGCGCGACCAGCGCTCCGCCATCTTGTCCCACGCATCGACGATCCCGGGCACGGTGACGCTGCCGCCGCCATCGGTCAGCGACCCTCCCAGTTCCCGCGCGATGGCGCCGCTGCCATTGATGGCGACGACGTCGCCGCCCGGCTCGCGCACGAGACAGAGCGCATCGCCGCCGAGGCCGCAGGCATCGGGCGCGACGACGCAGAGCACGGCCTGCGCGGCGATGACGGCATCCACCGCCGACCCGCCGCTCAGGAGCATTTCCTGCCCGGCGGTGACGGCCAGGGGATGGGCGGCGGCGATGGCGCCGGTGCGGCCGGTGACGACGGGACGGACCTTCGAGGCGAAGGCGTCGGCAAGGATGGGGAGCGCGGTGGCGGGCATCTTCCGTGTCATCGGGCGCTCCGTCAGACGGCGGTGTAGCCGCCGTCCACCACCAGCGACGTGCCGGTGATGTAGCGGGCGGCGGGCGAGGCCAGGAACAGCACGGCACCGGCGACGTCCTCGCCCAGCCCCTGCCGGCCCATCGGGATCTGTTCCAGCAACCGGCGCTCCGCTGCGGCCGGGTCGGCCTGGAAGTTCCAGAACGGCGCATTGAACGGCGTGTCGATCCAGCCTGGGAGAAGGCAGTTGACGCGGACCGGCGCGAGTTCGTCGGCCAGCGCGCGGGCGAGGCCCAGCAGGCCGGCCTTGCTGGCGTGGTAGGCGGCCATGCCGGCATGACCGCGCAGGGCCCCGGTCGAAGAGGTGAAGATCAGGCTGGCATTCGCGGAGTTACGCAGATGCGGCACCGCGGCCTGCGCCAGCAGGAAGGGCGTGCGCAGGTTCAGCGCCATCGAACGGTCCCACGCATCCGGGGTCCAGTCCGCGAGGGGAGCGGAGTGCAGGATCGCGGCATTGGCGAATACCGTATCGAGCCCGCCGAACCGTTCCACGGCCGCCGCCACGCAGGAAGCGGCGGATTCCGGTCGCGACAGATCGCAGGTGAAAGCGGAGGCAGGTCCCGCGGCCGGTTCGGCGACCGCCTGCGCCGCCGCCTCGCCGTCGATATCGGCAAGCAGTACGGCGTCGCCCTGCGCGCGGAACGCGCGGAGCGCGGCAAGGCCGATGCCGGTGGCGCCGCCGGCGATGAGCACGACTCCCATCACGTTTCTCCGCTTAGATAGGCGATCGCCGCGACCGCGTAGATCGCCGCGCAATCGAGAACGTCCTGCTCGTTGACATAGTCGTCGGGGCCGGACGCCAGGGTGGGCTGCGGCCCGAAGCAGACCGCCTCGACGCCACGCCGTCGCCAGCGGGCGGCATCGCTCGCCGGCAGCCGCACGACGCGCGGCGCGGGCGCACCCCGTACGACGAGGGCGGCGTCGGCCATGTGCCGGACGATGCTGGCGCCGGACGGGCTCCAGTTCGGGTTCCAGCCCTTGATGCGGCGCCAGCTCAAGCCGGGACGGCGGCTCAGCAGCGCGTCGACCTCCGCCTCGACCGCCTCGATGGTCAGTCCGGGGGGCACCCGGAAGTCGACCTCGGCGACGGCCCGGCTCGCGACCTGGCTGACGAAGTGACCGCCGCGGACCGTGCCGACATTCACCGACAGCCGCAGGCCCTGCCCGGCCGCCTCGGGGTCGAGGTCGCCAAGCTCGGCGGGCGGTGCGACGCGGCGGTCATTCCAGCCGTCGAGCTCGACCAGCGCGGCGCTAAGGCGCGCGATGGCGGACGAGCCGGTCCGGCTCAGCATGCCCTGGCCGGCGGGCGCCTCGGCGACGATCTCGAGCCACAGAAGCCCCTTTTCGGCCAGAGCCAACCCCATCTCTCCCGGCCCTTCACCGTTGATCACAGCGGTGCCGACGAGATCGGGGTCGCTGTCCAGCAGCCAGCCGGCGCCGTCCGGACCGAAGACCACCTCGTCGGCGACGGCGGTATAGGTCACCCTGCCCTGCCATGCCGTGCGGTTGCGGGCGAGGAACACGAAGGCCAGCGCCAGCGCCGCCGTGCCCGCCTTCATGTTGCCGGTGCCGAGCCCGGTCAGGCGTCCATGCGCGCGGCCGAGCTCGAACATCGGCACCGTCCACGCGGCGGGATCGGCCGCGGGAAGCGTATCGAGATGACCGTTGAGCACGAGATGCCGGCGGGACCCGGGATCGCCGAGGCGGGCGACGAGATTGGGCTTCTCGGGCGTACTGGCGCGCTGCTCGCTCGCCACGCCATGCTCCGCGAGGAACCGGGAGAGCACCTCGGCCGCCTCGCCGGTCGCGCCCTCGGGTTGGGCGCTGTTGGCGGCCACGAGGTCGGCGCAGAGCGACACCAGCCGCTCGCGGTGCTCCTCGACGAAGGCGCGCGCCGCGGCGGCGAGAGGGGGTCCAGCCAGAGGGTCCATGTCAGCCGACCTGCCATCCGCCATCGATGGTCAGCGCCTGCCCCGTCACGTAGCGGCTGAGATCGGAGGCGAGATAGACGAAGCCGTCGGCCACGTCCTCCATCCGCCCGAGCCGATGCAAGGGGATGCGCGCCTCGAAGCCGGCCTTCAAGGCGGCAGGATCGGCCCCGCGCAGCGCGGCACGGTCGGCGAACAGCTTGTCCATCATCTCCGTCTGGATCTGGCCCGGACAGATGCTGTTGACCCGGATGCCGTTCGGCCCGAGTTCGGCTGCCATGGACTGCGCGAGCCCGATCATCCCGAACTTGGAGGCCGAATAGGCGGAATTCTCTGCCCCGCCACGCAGGCCGAACAGCGAGGAGGTGAGGATGAGCGAGCCGCCCGAGCCTTGGTCCAGCATCAGCCGCGCCGCGGCCTTCGCGGTGATGAAGGCACCGGTGAGGTTGATGTCGACGACCCGGCGCCACTCCTCCACCGTGAAGTCGACCGTGTGCTTGAGCATCAGTATGCCGGCATTGGCGACGACGACGTCGAGCCGCCCCTGGGCTTGCGCCGCTTCGGCAATCGCCTCCTGCGTGGCCGCTTCGTCGACGACATCGAGACGCGCCGCGCGGATGGCGTCGCCATATTCCGCCGCCAGCACCTCCCGCGCCCGCGCCAGCGTGTCGGCCGACACATCGGCGATGGTGACGCGCGCGCCCTGCGCGAGGAAGGCGCGGGCGACGGCGTGGCCGATGCCTTGGGCGCCGCCGGTGATGAAGGCCGAGCGGCCGGCGAGGAGATCGTTTGCCATGTCAGGCGGCTCCTTCGAGATTGGGGCGGGCGGCGATCTCTTCGGGTCGGCGCCCCACGACACGCTCATAGGTGTCGATGTCGGTCGCGCCTTCGCTGCCGATGACGACGACGCGGGACGCGGGGCCGAGGCCCAGCGCCGCGCGCAGATCGGGCGCTCCCGCCGCGGCGATGAGGCCAGCCGTGGCGGCGCAGCCGGATTCGCCGGCGACGATGGGCGCATCCCCGCCGACGCCGGACGCCAGCAGCCGCATGGTCTCGACCGCGGCCTCGTCCTCCAGCGCGATCACGTCGTCGGCGCCGTGCTCCAGCACCACCCAGGCGGGAGCGGAGATCTCGCCCGCGGCCAGACACGCCATGAAGGTCTCGGTGCCGCCCTCGACGGCCGTGGGCCGGCCTGCGGCCACGGTGCGGAAGATGCAGTCCGCCCGTACCGGTTCGACGACGACCAGGCGGGGCCGCCTCTCGCCGAGGCGTTCCCAGAAATGCGCGCCGAGCGCGGCCGCCAGACCGCCGACGCCGGCCTGCACGAACACATGGGTCGGGAGTTCGCCGGCCGGCAGCGCGTCGAGAATCTCCTGCGCCAGCAGGGTGTAGCCCTGCATCACCATCGCCGGGATGGGGGCGTCGGCACGGCCGTCGGTGTCGGCAACCAGCACCCACCCGTTGCTGGCGGCATCGGCGGCGCACCGGCGCACCGAATCGTCGTAATGCCCCGCGACCCGCACGATCTGCGCGCCGAAACGCGCAATTTCCCGCTCGCGGGCGGCGCTGACATGCTCGTGGAGATAGATCACGCAGCGGCAGCCGAACATCTGGGCGCCCCAGGCGACCGACCGGCCGTGATTGCCGTCGGTAGCGGCGGCCACCGTCAGGGTCTGGGCCGCCTCGCGCCCTTCCCCCGCCAGCAGCGCGGCGGCGCTCAGTTTCCCGAGGCCGTGCTGGCGCAGATGGCCCTGGACCACGCTGAGCACCGCATAGGCGCCTCCGAGCGCCTTGAAGCTGGCGAGATGGAAGCGGTGCCCCTCGTCCTTGTAGAGGACGGTGCCCAGCCCGAGCTGCCCGGCGAGACCGGGGCAGTCCCGCAGCGGGGTGGGAGCGTAGGACGGCCAGGAGCCGATCTCGGCCTTTGCCGCCTCGAAAGCGGCGAGGTTCAGGATCGCGCGTTCGGCGTCGCCATAGGGGCGCCTGGCATCCGCGCTTCTGTTGGCGACGTGGCGGGCGGAAAAATGGGGAAGCGTCATGTCAAAGCTCGACTGTCACGGGCGAGCGCGGGACGCGCCGGCCGATAGCGCTGGGCCCGGCGTCCTCCCGGCGCCGGGATCGTGCGGGGCGCGGTCACGGCCGCGCCCCGCTGCCGCTCACCGCTTGGCGAGTTCGTCGAACCACTTGTCGCGCAGGGTGACCTGCTCGTTGTTGCGGACGAAATCGCGGATGAAGGTGTTGAGGAACTCCAGCATGTGCATGTCCTCGGGGCGGACGGCATAGGCGAGGCCGACCGGCTTCACGAGCGCGTCCTCGGCGTTGAGGACCCGGATGCGCTTGGCCAGGTTCGGGTTCTTGGTGGTCAGCAGGCGCAGCGTGCCGGGATCGAGAAACGCGGCATCGGCCTGGCCGCTCGCCACTTCGCCGATCCAGTTGGCGACATTGTCGGTGGCGAGGGCGCGGACATTCGCCTTGGGATACAGCTCCTTGGGATAGGTCTCCTCGACCGTCCCGCTCATGCCGACGAAGGTCACGTCGGGCGAATCGAGGTCCGCCAGGCTATTGATCTTCGAGTTGGCGTTGACGACGACATGGAACCCGTACGTCGTGTAGGGCTCGGTGAAGTTCACCACCAGCGCCCGCTGCGGCGTGGCGAAGAGGTTGGCGAAGACGACGTCGTACTGCTTGGCGCCGAGGCCCGGCACCAGCGTCGCCCAGGTCGCCGGGACGATCTCGAGCTTGACGCCCATGATGTCCGCGACGCGCTTGGCAAGATCGACGTTGAAGCCCTCATACTCACCGGTCTTGGGGTTGGGCGACTGCCACGGGGGGCTCTCCGCCATTCCCACCTTCAGCACGCCCCGGCTCTTGACCTGGGCGATCAGATCGCTGGTCTGGGCGGAGGCGGCGGTGGCGAAGCCCCCGGCGAGGCACAGGCCAACGCCGAGGCGCGCGACCCACTGCTTCAATCGTGCACGCACTGCGGTCATCGAACTCTCCTCTGGTTGTGCCGTCGCGTCGCTTCAGGCGGCGGCGTCGAACGGCTGGAAGCAGGCTCACCCGCGCCCGCCGCGCAGCTCGAGGCGGCGCGAAAGCAGGCTGAGCGGGAAGATCATCAGGAAGTAGATGGCGCCGATGGCGCTCAGGAACTCGAAGTAATGGAAGGTCTTGCCGCCGAGCACATAGGCCTGGAGGGCGAGATCGCCGACGCCGATCGCCGCGAGCAGCGTGGTGTTCTTGAGGAACTCGGTCGTGTAGCTGACGAGGGACGGGATCGCGAAGCGCAGGGCCTGCGGCAGCACCACGCAGCGCCAGAGCGCGTAGGGTTTCAGGCCGAGGGCGCGCGCCGCCTCGATCTGCCCGCGCGGCACGACCTCGATGCCGGAGCGGAAGATCTCCGCGAAATAGGCCGCCCCGATCAGCCCGAGCGTCACCGTGCCGGCGGTGAAGCCGCCGATGCGCCAGCCGGTGATCATCGGCATGCAGGAATAGGCCCAGAAGATGAGGATCACTTCCGGCGTGATGCGGAAGAAGGTGATGTAGGCCACCGCCGCCGACCGTGCGGCGGTCGGGCCGAAGGCTGGCGAGCGCGCCCGGCGCATCGCGCAGACCACCGCGCCGAGGGAGAGCGCGATGGCCATGCCGAGGCCGGCGATCTCCAGCGTGGTCACGAGGCCGGTCCACAGCTCCGGCGCGTAGCGGATGAGCAGGTCCCAGTCGAGGTTCATGCCCACCCCCGCTTGAGACGGCGCTCGAGGCGGTAGCCGCCATAGGTGATGGCCCCGCCGACCGCGAAGGCCAGCAGCGCGGCGAGCGTGTAGATCTCGATCGGCTGGTAGGTGTAGGAGGAAATGCGCGCCGCCGCCCGCATCAGGTCGTTGATCGAGAGGATGGAGAGGATCGCCGTCGCCTTGAAGACGCTGATGGTCGTGCCCACGAGCGGCGGCAGTACGAGCCGCAGCGCCTGCGGCAGCACGACGAACCACCACAGCAGCACTGGCTTCAGCCCGAGCGCCCGCGCGGCCTCGAACTGGCCCTGCGGCACGCCGAGGATGCCGGAGCGGATGATCTCGCTGCAATAGGCGGAGACGTTGAACACCAGCGCCAGCAGCGCGCTCTGGAACGGCGAGGTGGCGAAACCGGTGACGATCGGGAAGGCGAAGTGCATCCAGATCGCCTGAACCAGCAGCGGGGTGGAGCGCCAGATCTCGACGAAGACGAGAGCCGGCCAGCGGATCACCCGGAAACGCGACATGTTGGCGAAGGCGAGCAGCGTGCCGAGCACCAGCCCACCGCACACGAAGCCCAGGAAGGTGAGCTGGATATTGGTCCACAGCCCGTCGAGCAGGGCGGGCAGGTATTCGACCGCCGTGCTGAAATCGAGGCTGAGGAGCGCTTCCATCCGTCACGCCTCCGGATGCGCGGGATGCCAGAGCCGGCGGGCGGGACCGCCTTCGGGACCCTTGCCGTCGGGAAAGCTGACGAGTTCGAGTTGGAGACCCCAAGGCGCGCGGAAATAGACCCAGTCCGAACCGGTGGCCGGCCCCTCCGTGATGTGCTCGGGCTCGCCGAGAATTTCGACGCCGTGGCGGCGCAGATGGGCGAGCGCCGGTTCGATGGCGTCGACATAGAAGGCCAGGTGGTGGCCGCCAATGTCGCTGTTGCGCGGCGGCCGGCGTACCTGATCCGCCGCCGTGTACTCGAAGATCTCCAGATTCGGACCGGTGCGGCAGCGCAGGAAGCCGTAGCGCATCGTGGTATCCGGCTCCACGTCGAGCCGGCGTGCCATCATCGGGTCGGGCCCGTGCCGGCCGCCGTCGAACACGTGCTCGCAGCCGAGGACGCCGACGAAGAAGGCGATGGCCGCGTCGAGATCCGGCACAGTGAGCCCGACATGCTCGATGCCGCGCAGCCCCGGCAGCCCGGCCGGAGGCGCGCTCATGGGTTTTGCCCCTCTGCGGCGGCGATATGCGCAGCAACGGCACGGTTGACCGCCGCGGCATCCTCGACCTGCGGCATGTGGCCGGCCTCCGGCACGAGGACCACCTTGGCGGCCAGCCCTTCGGCATGGGCGGACGGAACAATCGCGTCGTCCGCGCCCCAGACCACCAGCACCGGCACATCGAGCGCGGCAAGCTGCGGACGGAGGTCGAGGGCCTGCCCGTTCTGCCCGCTGAAGCCCGCCGCGATCGCGCGGAGCGCCTCGGGCACGCCGTCGAGCCGCTTGAAGCGGAGCACGGCCTCGATCATGTCGCCCGAGACCCGCTCGGGGTCCTTGTAGAGCTTGCCGAGCACCTCCTTCATCGGCTTGCGCCGCTCGGCCGCGAGGAACCCTTCGACATAGGACGCATCGATCTGCGGGCCGAGCCCCACCGGCGCAATGAGGGTCAGCGACGCGATGCGCTCGGGCCGGTTCGCGGCCGCCAGCAGCGCCACCGCGCCGCCCAGCGAATGGCCGACGAGATGCACGCGATCGACACCGAGCGCGTCGAGAAGCGCACCGGTGACGTCGGCCAGCTCGTCCGTCGCCTGCGCGTCCGAGGGCGCGGTGCCGCCATGGGCCGGCAGGTCGAACGCATGGACGGTGCGGCCGTCGGCCAGGGCTTCCTGGTTCAGCGCCCAGGTGGCGAGGTCGCCGCCGAAGCCATGGACCAGCAGCACGGGATGGCCCGCCCCCGCCCCGACCGACAGCACGTTGATCGGCCCGCGCCCCGTCTCCACGCTGCGCGGCGCTGCCCCGCCATCGGCCTCGGCGCCGTCTTCGGCGTCGCTTGCCGCATAGGTGCCGACAAAGGCAGCGATCTCATCGTCCGGCACGGCCGGGTCAGCAATGACGCCGAGCAGAGCCCCGACCGGCGCCGTGGCGCCGCGCGCCAGCACCTGACGGCGCAGCACGCCGGAGACCTGCGATTCGACGACGTTGGTGATCTTCGTCGTCTCGATCTCCATGAGCTCCTGGCCCGCTTCGACCGCAGCGCCCTCGCCGATCAGCCAGGCGCACAGCGTGCCCTCGGTCATGGTCATTCCCCATCGGGGCATCGCCACGGGGTGGATGCGGGGGGTCTTCACACTCATGCGCCGTACTCCACCACCTTGCGGACCGCCGCGCCGATGCGCGCGGGATCGGGCAGGTAGGCGGCCTCGAGCCCGGGTGCGTAGGGCACCGGGGTGTGAGGCGGGGTGACCTTGAGGATGGGGGCCTTCAGGGCGCCGAAGCTCTTCTCGGCGATGATCGAAGCGATGTCGGCGGCAAACCCGCAGCGCGGACTCGACTCGTCCACGATGACAACGCGCCCGCCATTCTCCTCCACCATGTCGAGGATCGTCTCTTCGTCGAGGGGCGAGGTGGTGCGCGGATCGAGGATGGTGCAGTCGATGCCGTCGGCGGCGAGTTCGGCGGCGGCCTTCTCGGCGAAGGACACCATGCGGCCGAGCGCGATGATCAGCGCGTCCCCGCCCTCCCGCACCAGCCGCGCTTCGCCGAAGGGGATGGTGTAGGCGCCGTCCGGCACCTCGCCGACCGTGTCGTAGAGCAGCTTGTTTTCGAGGAAGATCACCGGGTCGTCGTCGCGGATCGCCTGGATCAGCAGGCCCTTGGCGTCATAGGGCGAGGACGGCACCACCACCTTCAGCCCCGGCACGTGGGTGAAGATGGGATACAGCGCCTGGCTGTGCTGGCTCGCCGAGCGCGAGCCGGCGCCGAAAGTGGTGCGGATGACGAGCGGAGTGACCGCCTTGCCGCCGAACATGTAGCGGAACTTGGCCGCCTGGTTGAAGATCTGGTCGAAGCAGACGCCGAGAAAATCGACGAACATGATCTCGGCGACGGGGCGAAGGCCGGTCATCGCCGCACCCGCCGCGGCGCCGACGAAAGCGCTCTCGGTGATCGGCGTGTCCATCACCCGGTTGCGTCCGAAGGCACCGAGCAGCCCCTTGGTGACGCCGAAGGCGCCACCCCAGGCATCCTGCTCGCCGGAGGCACCAGCGCCGCCGGTGATGTCCTCGCCGAGCACGACGACGCGCGGGTCGCGCCCCATCTCGTGATGCAGCGCCTCGTTGAGCGCCTGACGATACGATTTGAGCGGCATGCCGCCTCCTGTCGGGAAGAAATGGTCAGGCGTAGCGGACGTACACGTCGGTGGTGAGCGTCGACAGGTCGGGGGGCGCGGCGGCCCGTGCGGCGGCGACGCTGGCGTCGATCTGCGCCTCGACCGCACGGTCGACCGCGTCGAGCTCGGCCGCCTCGAGGAGACCGGCCGCCTCGACCCTCTGGCGGAACAGCTTCAGGCAGTCCTCGTCGCGGCGCAGGGAGGCGCGCTCCTCGGGCGTGCGGTAATTGTCCGGGTCGCCCGAGAAATGACCGAAATAGCGGGGGACGGTGATGTGCAGCAGGGTCGGACCGCCGCCGGTGCGCGCCCGTTCCACGGCCTCCGCCGCTGCCGCATGCACGGCGAAGAAGTCGAGGCCGTCGACCGACGCGGAGGGCATGCCGTAGCCGATGGCGCGATCGGTGATGCGTCCGGCCGTGGCGAAGGAGGAGGCGGTCGCCTCGCCGAAGCCGTTGTCCTCGACGACGAAGATCACCGGCAGCTTCCAGATCGCCGCGAGGTTGAAGCTTTCCGCGGTGGTGCCCTGGTTCACCGCGCCGTCGCCGCTGAAGGCGACCGCCACGTCCTTCGTGCCCAGCACCTTCGCGGGGAGCGCGGCGCCACAGGCGAGAGGGGGGCCGCCCCCGACGATGCCGTTGGCGCCGAGCATGCCACGGCTGAGATCAGCGATGTGCATCGACCCTCCCTTGCCGCGGCAGGTGCCGGTCTCCTTGCCGAAGATTTCCGCCATCATGCCGTCGACCTCGCAGCCCTTGGCGATGGAATGGCCGTGGCCGCGATGGGTGGAGGCGATGTGGTCGGAGTTGGTCA
>JAEYTJ010000243.1 GCA_023434095.1 Pseudomonadota bacterium
CGCGACCCCGCACCCACGGTGGGGCGGGGGGTACGCGCCGACGGCACCGACGAGGATGTCGCGCTCGAAGATGTCGTCGTCGGCGACCGGCTGAGGGTGCGGCCGGGCGAGAAGGTGCCGGTCGACGGCACCGTGGTGGAAGGCCGCTCGGCGCTCGATGAATCGCTGGTCACGGGCGAATCCATGCCGGTGAACAAGCAAGAGGGCGACGCCGTCATCGGCGGCACGCTCAACCGGTCCGGCGGCCTCGTCATCACGGCGGCCAAGGTCGGGCGCGATACGCTGCTCGCCCGCATCGTGCAGATGGTGGCGCAGGCGCAGCGCTCGCGCGCGCCGATCCAGCGCCTCGCCGATCAGGTCGCCGGCTGGTTCGTCCCGCTGGTGGTGGCCTGCGCCCTGCTCGCCTTCGCCGCCTGGGCGATGGTCGGGCCGGAGCCGCGCTTCAGCCACGCGCTCATCGCCGCCGTGGCGGTGCTCATCATCGCCTGCCCCTGCGCGCTCGGCCTCGCCACGCCGATGTCGATCATGGTCGGGGTCGGGCGCGGGGCGCAGATGGGCCTTCTGGTGAAGAACGCCGAGGCGCTGGAGCGGATGGAGAAGGTCGACACGCTGGTGGTCGACAAGACCGGCACGCTCACGGAAGGAAAGCCCTCCGTCACCGCGATCGTCACTGTCGAGGGGGGCGACGAGGCCGAGGCGCTGCGCCTTGCCGCCGCCGTCGAGCGCCCCTCCGAGCACCCGCTCGCCCATGCCATCGTCATCGCGGCACAGGCGCGGGGCATCGACATCCCCAAGGTGCGCGGCTTCGATTCCCCCGTGGGCAAGGGTGCCTACGGCCTCGTTGAGGGCAAGCGCGTCGCCATCGGCAGCGCCGCCTTCCTGCGCGAACTCGGCATCGATGCCGTCCCGCTCGCCGCCCGCGCCGACGAATTGCGCGGCGAGGGCGCCAGCGTGGTGCTGCTGGGCGTCAACGGCAAGCTCGCCGCCGCGTTGGCAATCGCCGACCCGGTCAAGGCGACGACCCCGCAGGCGCTGGCCGCCCTCGCCAGCGAGGGCATCCGCGTCGTCATGCTCACCGGCGACAACCGGGTGACGGCGCAGGCGGTCGCCCGCCGGCTCGGCATCACCGAAGTCGAGGCGGAGGTGGCCCCCGAGGACAAGGCGGCGGTGGTCGAGAAGCTGAAGGCCGAGGGCCGCGTCGTCGCCATGGCCGGCGACGGGGTGAACGACGCGCCGGCGCTCGCCGTGGCTGATGTCGGCATCGCCATGGGCTCGGGCACCGATGTCGCCATCGAGAGCGCCGGGGTGACGCTGCTGCATGGCGACCTCTCCGGCATCGTCACCGCCCGGCATCTGTCGCAGGCGACGATGCGCAACATCCGCCAGAACCTGTTCTTCGCCTTCCTCTACAACGGCGCCGGCGTGCCCATCGCGGCGGGGGTGCTCTACCCCGTCTTCGGCCTTCTGCTGTCGCCCATGGTGGCGGCGCTGGCCATGGCGCTGTCCTCGGTCAGTGTCATCAGCAACGCACTGCGGCTGCGGGCGGTGAAGCTGTAGCCCCGCCGCATCACACCGTTCCCAGACCAGCGCCGCACCGCTCCGCTCCTGGGGGCAGGGGAGGGGGGCTGCGCCACACATCGCCACCCTCATCCCCGGGCTTGACCCGGGGAGCCAGCGTTTCCGTTCGGCCCCTGCCTGAGGGCTGGGTGGCCGGGCCGAGCCCGGCCATGAGGGAGCGGCAAGGGGCTGCTCTCCCGGTTCCCCGCGCGCCTTCCGCTTGCGCTTCAGGCGTCAGGGACACGGGCGCGCCGGCGACGCCCCTTGCCGCGCGGCCTAAATCGTAATAAACGAAGTTACATGAAGCGCGACAGCCGTCTCTCCTCCGTCCTCCACGCTTTGCTGCACATGGCGGAGCGCGAGGGGCCGATGACTTCGGAGGAACTCGCCGCCTGCATGCACACCCACCCGGTGGTGGTCCGCCGCACCATGGGCCTGCTGCGGGAGGCCGGGCTGGTGCGCTCGGCGCGGGGGCCGCAGGGTGGCTGGCGGATCAGCGCCGATCTCGGCGCCGTCACCCTGCGCCAGTTGCACGAGACGTTGGGCGAGCCGGCGATCTTCGCCATCGGCAACCGGCAGGAAATGCCCGGCTGCCTGGTCGAGCAGGCAGTCAATGCCGCCCTCGACGAGGCTTTCGCGCAGGCCGAGGCGCTGCTGCTCGCCCGTCTCGGCCAGATCACCCTGGCGGACCTTGCCGCCGATTTCAGCCGCCGCCATGCCGGCCGGCGCGAAGGGAAAACCTGACATGCACGATGTCATCGTCATTGGCGGCTCCTATGCCGGCATGGCCGCCGCGCTCCAGCTGCTGCGCGCCCGCCGCCGGGTGCTGGTCATCGATGCCGGCCTGCGCCGCAACCGCTTCTCACGCGCCTCGCACGGGCTGCTCGGACAGGACGGCGTCGACCCGGCCGAGATCGCCCGCGCCGCGCGCCGGCAGCTGGAGGCCTATCCGACGCTGGAATGGATGGAGGGCGAGGCGCAGGACGCGGCCGGCGCCAAGGACGACTTCACCGTCGCCACCGCCTCCGGCGCGACGGTTCGGGGCCGGCGCCTCCTGTTCGCGCTCGGCGTCACCGATGAACTCCCGGCCCTGGAGGGGCTGGCGGAACGCTGGGGGCGCAGCGTGTTCCATTGCCCCTATTGCGACGGCTACGAACTCGCACGCGGCCGCCTCGGCGTGATCGCGACGGGGCCGATGTCGGTGCATCAGGCGCTTCTGGTGAAGGAATGGGGGGAGGTGACTCTGTTCACCAACGCCACCTTCGCCCCTGACGCGGCGACAAGGGCCGATCTCGCTGCCCATGCCATCGCGCTGGAGGAGACGCCGGTGGCGCGGCTCGACGGCCATGCCGAAGTCGTGCTGGCCGACAGCCGCCGGCTTGCTTTCGCCGGACTGTTCACCGCGCCGCGCAACCGGCCGTCCACGCCGCTGGCCGAGGGGCTCGGCTGCGCTCTCGCCGAGACGCCGTTCGGCACCCAGATCGGCACCGACGAGGCCAAGGAAACCAGCATTCCCGGCGCCTTCGCCTGCGGCGATGCCGCGCGCGCGCCGCATTCCCTCACCCTTGCCATCGCCGATGGCGCCTGGGCCGGCATGCAGCTTCACCGCTCGCTGGTGTTCTGAGCCGCCGTCTCCGCCGCTTCGGACCCGCCCCGCCTTCCGCGTGCGCGGCAGCGTCCGGGCACGGGGGTGGACGGGTCAAGCCCGGCCGTAAGGGAAGGGGGAACTCGGCCCTTCCGGGGTCCAGGGAACCTGTCCCCGACATAAAAAAAACGCCCCCGGCGTTCGTCCGGGGGCGGGGCGGG
>JAEYTJ010000249.1 GCA_023434095.1 Pseudomonadota bacterium
GGCGCGCGACGCGCCGCGCCTCGGCGCGCTGATGGAACGCCACGTCACCGGCACCACCGCCGGCATCGCCCGCGCCTTCATCGAACGCACGCGTGCCGGAACGGAAGCCCCCTCCCCTCACGGCGGACGCACACCCGATCCTCAGGACGGCTGAACCGACGGTGTCCGATCGCAATCGGCAGCGCACTATCCGTAATTATTGATTTTATATCAGGAACGCATCGAAAAGAGAGGCACCCCATGAGCGATGTTCTGGATCAGGCGCGGGCGTCCGCCCCGCTGGCGGCGCAAGGCGCGCCGAAAGCCCGCCCGCTCCCGCTCACCGGCGTGCGGGTGCTCGATGTCAGCCAGGTGATGGCCGGCCCCTATAGCTGCATGCTGCTCGGCGATCTCGGCGCCGACGTCATCAAGATAGAGCCGCCCGGCACGGGGGACCAGACACGCGGGGCGATGGGCTTCAAGATGAAGGGGCCCGACTCCATGGGCTTCCTCAACATGAACCGCAACAAGCGCTCCGTCGCCCTCAACCTCAAGAGCGAGGCCGGCCGCGACGCCTTCTACGAGCTGGTGAAGACCGCCGACATCCTGGTCGAGAACTACCGGCCGGGGGTGATGAAGAAGCTGAAATGCGACTATGAGACGGTGCGCGCCTACAATCCCCGCCTCGTCTACGCCTCCATCTCCGGCTTCGGCCAGACCGGCCCCTGGGCCAGCCGCCCCGGTTTCGACCTGATGGCGCAGGCCATGTCCGGGGTGATGAGCGTCACCGGCCATCCTGGCGGGCCGCCGGTGAAGGCCGGCGTGCCGGTGGCCGATATCGGCTGCGGCCTGTTTGCCACCTATGCCGTGCTCGGTGCCTATATCGGGGCAAAGAACACCGGCGAGGGCCAGTACATCGACGCCTCGCTGTTCGAGGCTGCCCTCGCCTTCTCAGTGTGGGACATTTCGGAATATTGGGGGCGCGGCACCGAGCCGATCCCGCTCGGCACCGCCAACCGCATGACCGCCCCCTATCAGGCCGTGAAGTCGAAAGACGGCTATTTCGTCATGGGCGCCACCAGCCAGAAGCTGTGGCTGCAGCTGTGCGACACGCTGCAGCGTCCCGACCTCGCCGCCGATCCGCGCTTCACCGCCATTCCCGACCGGCTGGACAACCGCGAGGAACTGATCGCCGAGCTGGAAAAGAGCTTCGTCACCCGCACCTCCGACGAATGGGTGGAGACCCTGCTCGCCGTCGGCATCCCGGCCGGCACCATGTACACCTACCCGCAGGCCTTCGAGAGCGAGCATGGCCGCCACCGCCAGATGCGGATGGAGATCGACCACCCGCACGAGGGCAAGGTGTCGAATATCGGCTTTGCCGTGAAGCTCACCGGCACGCCGCAGGAGGTGCGCCGCCATCCCCCGCTGCTCGGCCAGCACACGGACGAGGTGCTGCGGGAGATCGGCCTCGATGAGGCGGCCGTCGGAGACCTCTCCGCGCGCGGAGCCTTCGCCCCATGAGCGCCCCCGACACCACATGTCCCGCGCCCTTGGAGGGCCGCGTCCATTTCACCCGCGAGGGCGCGGTGGCGCGCCTCGTCTTCGACCGCCCCGCCGCCCGCAACGCCATGACGTGGCGGATGTATGAGGAGATGGCGCAGGCCTGCACGGCCATCGCGGCCGATCCCGCCATCCGGGTCGTGGTCCTGCGGGGGGCCGGCGGCAGGGCGTTCGTCGCCGGCACCGATATCGAACAGTTCCGCGCCTTCGCGTCCGGGGAGGACGGCATCGCCTATGAGGCGAAGGTCGAGCGCTATATCGGCCTGCTCGAACAGCTTGCCGTCCCGACCGTCGCGGTGGTGGAAGGCTGGGCGGTGGGGGGCGGCATGGCCATCGCCAATGCCTGCGATTTCCGGCTGGCGACGCCGGGCGCCCGCTTCGGCGTGCCCATCGCCCGCACGCTCGGCAACTGCCTCTCCGCCGCGAATGTACAGCGCCTCGTCGCCACGCTCGGGCTCGGCATGGTTCGCCGTATGCTGCTGGCCGCCGAGACCCCGACGGCGGAGGAGATGCCGCCCGGCTATGTCGCCGTCCATGCCACCGAGGCGATCGACGCGGCGGTGGAGGCGCTGTGCGCGCAGCTGGCCGGCAACGCTCCGCTCACGGTGCGCGCCACCAAGCAGATGCTGCTGCGTCTCGCCCACGACCCCCGCCCCGACGATGCCGATCTGGTGCGCGCGGTCTATGGCAGCGCCGACTTCCGCGAAGGGGTGGAAGCCTTCCTCGCCAAGCGTCCGGCGCAATGGCGAGGGGAGTGAACATCGCCCCCGCCCCACCGTCCTCCCCGGGTTCGGCCCGGGGATCCACGCCTTCCTGAGGCGCCGAAGACATGGATGGCCGGGTCGAGCCCGGCCGTGATGCGGTTGAAAGCTCAGCGGATCGGCGGGGCGTACTGGATGCCGCCGGCGCTCCACAGCTGGTTGATGCCGCGCGGAATGCCAAGCGGCGACTGCGCGCCGACATTGCGCTCAAACACCTCGCCGTAATTGCCGACACTGCCGACGATGCGCATCGCCCAGTCCTTGGTCAGCCCCAGCTTCTCGCCATAGGCGCCGTCCGAGCCGACGAAGCGCTTCACATCCGGCTTCTCGGAGGTCGCCGCCTGGTCGAGCGTCGCGGTGCCGATGCCGAGTTCCTCGGCGTTGACCAGTGCGTAGAAGCTCCACTTCACGATGTTCAGCCAGTTGTCGTCGCCCTGCCGCACCACCGGGCCGAGCGGCTCCTTGGAGATCACGTCCGGCAGCACGATATGGTCGGCCGGCGTGCCGAGCTTGAGCCGCAGCGCGTAGAGCTGCGACACGTCGGTGGTCAGCACGTCGCATTTGCCGTCGGCATAGGCCTTCACCACCTCGTCCACGGTGGGGAGCTGGATCAGTTCCAGCTGCATCTTGTTCTGGTTGAAATAGTCGGTGACGTTGAGCGCGCTGGTCGTGCCGCTCTGGGTGCAGACCTTGGAGCCCCCGAGTTCCAGCGCGCCCATCACGTTCTTGGCCGCCGGCACCATGAAGCCCTGACCGTCATAATAGGACACGGCGGCGAACAGCAGGCCGAGGTCGGCCTCGCGCTGCATCGTCCAGGTGGAATTGCGCGAGAGCAGGTCGACCTCGCCCTTCTGCAGCGCAGGGAAGCGCGCCTCGGCGGAAAGCGGCACATAGTCGACCTTCGCCGCATCGTCGAAGATCGCCGCCGCCACCGCCTTGCACAGGTCGACGTCGAAGCCGCTCCACTCGCCCTTGTCGTTCTTGGCGGAGAAGCCGGCGAGCCCCTGGCTGACGCCGCATTTCAGCGTGCCGCGCGCCTTCACGTCCGCCAGCGTGTTCGCCTGCGCGAAGCCGGCCGAGAGCAGAACGCCGGCAGCGGCCAGCGCGGTTGCGATCCTGTTCATCTTTCCCCCAATGTCGATCGAAAGCCGTGCGGCGAGAGGTGCGGCGCTCACAGTTCCGGCGCCTGCCGGATGACCACCTTCGTCCCCACCGGGACACGGTTGTAGAGGTCCTGCACGTCGGCATTGACCAGCCGGAAGCAGCCCGACGAGATCGCCATGCCGATCGTGTTCGGCATGTTGGTGCCGTGGATGCGGTAGACCGTGGAGCCGAGATAGAGCGCGGCGGCGCCCATCGGGTTGCCCGGCCCGCCGGCCATGAAGCGCGGCAGATAGGGCTGGCGCTGGATCATCTCCGGCGGCGGGGTCCAGTCCGGCCATTCCGCCTTGCGGCTCACCTTCTGCAGCCCGGCCCACTGGAAGCCGTCGCGCCCGACGCCGATACCGTAGCGCAGCGCCCGGTTGTCGCCGAGCACGAGATAGAGGAAGCGCTCATTGGTATGGACGATGATCGTCCCCGGCGGCTCGTTGGTTCGGAAATACACCGGCTGGCGGCGGAACGCCGGATCCAGCTGCTCCTCGTCGGCCGAGGGCACATAGCCCGGCTTTTCCGGCACGTCGACGATCTGGTTGCCCATGCCGGCGGCCGGCCGCATCTGGGCCTCGGCCGGACCGGGGGGAAGCGCAAGGGCGAACGCCACCGCCGCGCCGATCAGGCCTGCTCCGACAATACCAAGACGCATTTCGTCATTTCCCCTCTGAGGACCGGGCGCGCGCTCGCGCGGGTCGCCGAGTCACGGGTCGCTCCCTGAGCCGGATCGAAAGGGGAATATGACCTGAAGTCAATCACGGCGTGATGAAATCTGCGCCGGCCGCGACCGGCGCAGATCACGTTTCAGGCGTCGCCGCGCTCAGCGCAGATAGGAGCCGACCAGCGCCTCCAGCCGCTCCTGCCGGCCGGAGCGCGGCTGCGGGTCGAGGCCCTCGGCGGCGACACGCGCGGCGATGGCGTCCAGCGAGCTGTCGGCGGCGAGCATCGCCTTGTTGGCGGGCGCCTCCCAGCCGGCATAGCGCTCGTCGACCGCCTTCTGCAGCGCGCCGTCCTCGATCATGTCGGCGGCGATCAGCAGGGCGCGCGCGCACACATCCATGGCGGCCGCATGGGCGATGACGAGGTCCTCCGGCTCGATCGACTGGCGCCGCACCTTGGCGTCGAAATTGGTGCCGCCGGTGGTGTAGCCGCCCGCCCGCAGGATCTCGTACATGGCGAGCGCCGTGTCCTCGACATTGGTCGGGAACTGGTCGGTGTCCCAGCCGGACTGGGCGTCGCCCTTGTTCATGTCGATGGAGCCGAAAATGCCGAGCGCCGCCGCCATGGCGATCTCGTGCTCGAAGCTGTGGCCGGCCAGCGTGGCGTGGTTGGCCTCGATATTGACCTTCACTTCCTTCTCCAGCCCGGCGCGGCAGAGCAGGCCGTACACGGTGGAGACATCGAAGTCGTACTGGTGCTTGGTCGGCTCCTGCGGCTTCGGCTCGATGAGGATCGTGCCCTTGAAGCCGATCTTGTGCTTGTGCTCGACCACCAGGTTGAGGAACCGGCCCATCTGGTCGAGTTCGCGCTTGAGATCGGTGTTGAGCAGCGTCTCATAGCCCTCGCGGCCGCCCCACAGCACATAGTTCTCGCCGCCCAGCTCATGGGTGACTTCCAGCACGTTCTTCACCTGCGCGGCGGAATAGGCGAACACGTCCGGGTCCGGATTGGTTGCCGCGCCCGACATGAAGCGCCGGTTGGAGAACAGGTTGGCGGTGCCCCACAGGAGCTTGGTCTTCGATGTCTCCATCTTCTTGGCGAAGATGTCGGCAATGGCGCGGACATTGGCGTTCGATTCCGCCAGCGTCTTGCCCTCGGGGGCGATGTCGCGGTCATGGAAGGCGAAGAACGGCACGTCGAGCAGGTCGAACAGCTCGAACGCCACGTCGGCCTTGGCGCGGGCCAGCGCCAGCTCGTCCGTGCCGTGCATCCACGGGCGCAGGAAGGTCTCACCGCCGAAGGGGTCGCCGCCCGGCCAGGTGAAGCTGTGCCAATAGGCAACGGCGAAGCGCAGATGGTCCTCCATCCGCTTGCCCAGCACCACCCGGTCCTTGTCGTACCAGTGGAAGGCGAGCGGGTCCCGGCTCTCGGGGCCCGCATAGGTCAGCTTGTCGATGGAGGGGAAGAAGCGGGCGGTCATGAAGTCACTCCCTTGAGCGCGGGGTACAGCGCCTTGTAGAGCGCGTGGCGTTCCGCATAGGCCTGTTGAAGAGCGGGATCGGGTTCGATGGTCTCGATGCGGCGCGGCGGCAGGCAGATCGCGGCCGGGCTCTCGCCGGTCGCCGCCATGCGGGCGAGCCGCGCGGCGCCGAAGGCTCCGCCCCGCTCGCCGTCCTCGACCCGGTTGAGCGGGATGCCGAGCACGCTCGCCAGCACGGCGATCCAGAAACGCGAGCGCGAGCCGCCGCCGATGACGTCGGCCTGGGTGAGGCGCGTGCCGGCGGCGGTCAACGCGTCGAGGCAGTCCTTGAAGGCGAAGGACACGCCTTCCAGCACCGCCTGCGTCAGCGCCTCGCGCCCGGTATCGTGGTCCATGCCGACGAAGGCGGCGCGGATCGCCGTGTCGTTGTGCGGCGTCCGCTCGCCGGAAAGATAGGGCAGGAAGGTCGCGCGCGAAGGCGCCTTGGGCGCATCGCCGAGCGGCGCCAGCAGGTCGCCCGGGGCCTCCTTCGCCACCTCCGCCCACCAGCCCAGCGCCGAGGCAGCGGAGAGGATCACGCCCATCTGGTGCCAGGTGGCGGGAATGGCGTGGCAGAAGGCGTGGACGCTCGACTGCGGATTGGGTGCGTAGCGGTCGGTCGTCGCCCACAGCACGCCTGACGTGCCGAGCGAGACGAAGGCGTCATTGGCGCCGATGGCGCCGAGCCCGATGGCGCCGGCGGCATTGTCGCCCGCCCCGCCAGCCAGGACGGGAGGATTCTCCATGCCCCAGCGCGCCGCCAGCTCCGGCTTGATCCGCCCGGCCGCGGCGCTGCCCTCGACGAGGCGCGGCATGTGCTCGCGCGACATGAAGGTTGCGGCCAGCGCCTCGTCCGACCAGTCGCGCCGGCCGACATCGAGCCACAGCGTGCCAGAGGCGTCCGACATCTCCTCCACCATCTCGCCGGTGAGGCGGTAGCCGACATAGGCCTTGGGCAGCAGCACCTTCGCCATGCGGGCGAACAGGTCCGGCTCGTGCGTGCGCACCCACATCAGCTTGGGCGCGGTGAAGCCGGGAAAGGCGAGATTGCCGGCCACCTGGTGCAGCGCCGGAAAGCGCTCTTCAAGCTCGCGGCACTCGGCGGAGGAGCGCCCGTCATTCCACAAAATGGCCGGGCGCAGCACCTTGCCGAAGGCGTCGAGCAGCACTGCGCCGTGCATCTGGCCGGAAAGGCCGATGCCGCGCACGGCGGCGAGCGCCGCCGGCTGTTCCGCCTTCAGCTTGTCGATGCTGGCGAGCGTCGCCTGCCACCAGTCTTCCGGGTTCTGTTCGCTGAAGCCGGGCTGCGGGCGGTAGATCGCCAGCAGCGTCTCCGCCGTCGCGAGGACGCTCTGCGCGTCGTCGACGAGCACCGCCTTGATGGCGGAGGTTCCAATATCGAGGCCGAGATACATGCCTCACACCCTTTCGGCACAACGGAGAAAACAGGTCACGGCAGGTTGTCCCGCACGAAGATGTCGATGCGGATGCGCTCCTGCTCGTTCAGCAGCGGCTCGCCGGCGCAATGGGCCAGCAGCACCCGGGCGGCCGAGCGCGACTGGTGCCCAGCATCCTGGTTGATCACCGCGTCCATCACCCCGCGCAGCAGGAAGCGGCACGTGTCGTCGGTGAGGTCGTGGCCGATGAAGATGAGGTCGCCGGCCCGGTTGGCCGCCGAGACCGCCGCTGCGATGCCGCGATTGCCGGCGCCGACATTGTAGAGGCCGACGAGGTCCGGCACGTCGCGCAGCATCTGCGAGACGATGGCTTCGTTGCGCTCGTCCTCGTCGAGGCTCTCCCGTGCGGGCAGTACCTTCAACGCCGCGTATTCGCCGGCCATCACCTGGGTGAAGCCGAACTGCCGCTCGGCATGGTCGCGCAGCGCCGGGGTGCCGACGATAAGGCCGATGGAGCCGCGCCGCCCGCCGGCGAAGCGCCCCAGCAGCGTGGCGGCGGTGCGGCCGGCGGCGATGTTGTCGACGCCGACATAGTGCAGCCGGTGCGAGGATGGCACGTCCGACACCAGCGTCACCACGGCGATGCCCGAGGCGGCGAGATCGTCGATGGCGGCGCGCACGCGCGGATGATCGAGGGCGACGACCGCCACCCCGTCATAATGACCGATCAACCCCTCAAGCGCCGTCGCCAGCGTCTCGGGGGCGAACACGTCGACGCGCAGCGTGTCGATATAGGCGTTGTTGGCTGCGAGCCAGGCCGCGGTGTTCGCCACCTGCTCGCCCAGCATGCGCATGAACACGTTCGAGCCGACCGGCAGCACGAAGCAGAAACGATAGGTTTCCCCGCGCGCCAGCCGGGCGGCGGCGAGGTTGGGACGGTAGCCGAGGCGGGCCACGGCCTGCTTCACCCGCTCGGCGGTGATGCCCCGCACCCCGGCGCGGCCGTTGAGCACGCGGTCGGCGGTGGCCAGCGAAACGCCGGCCTCGCGGGCGACATCTTGCAGGGTTATGCGCGAAACACCTCTGGACATGACGTCATGTTGCCCTCAAAATCTGAGGTACGCAACTCAGCCTGTGGACCGCCGCTTTAGACCAAAGAGCGGGAAGCACCGGCGCTCACGATTTGTTACCTTGACCCGCGGCACGCTGCGGGACGAGGTGAAACCCTACCGTCGGCCTCACTGCCGGCCAATCACTTGACGGCGATCGACCCTCCTTGAGGTTCGAACGTCAGGACAACGACCGCGGCAGGCGTCCCCCTCGGGCGACACGCCCAGCCCACGGCACCCCGCCTGTCGCACCCCTTTGGGAGGAAAGCATGAATCTCAAACTGACGATTTCCGCCATGGCCCTCGGCACCGTCCTGGCGATGGGCGTCGCGCACGCCCAGCAGCCGGTGGTCGGCGTGAGCTGGTCGAATTTCCAGGAAGAACGCTGGAAGACCGACGAGACCGCGATCAAGAAGGCGCTGGAAGCCGCCGGCGCCAAGTACATCTCGGCCGACGCGCAGTCCTCGGCCGCCAAGCAGCTCTCCGACGTCGAAGCGCTGATCGCCCAGGGCGCCACCGCCCTCATCATCCTGGCGCAGGATTCGGACGCCATCGCTCCCGCCATCACCAAGGCGCAGAACGAGGGCATCCCGGTGGTCGGCTATGACCGGCTGATCGAGAACCCCTATGCCTACTACATCACCTTCGACAACAAGGAAGTCGGCCGCATGCAGGCCGCCGAGGTGATGAAGGTGAAGCCGAAGGGCAACTACATCTTCATCAAGGGCTCGGCCTCCGACCCCAATGCCGACTTCCTGTTCTCCGGCCAGATGGAAGTGCTCAAGCCCGCCATCGACAAGGGCGACATCAAGAATGTCGGCGAGGCGTACACGGACAGCTGGCTCCCCGCCAATGCCCAGCGCAACACCGAGCAGATGCTGACCGCCAACAACAACAAGGTCGACGCCGTCGTGGCCTCCAATGACGGCACCGCCGGCGGCGCCGTCGCCGCGCTCGCCGCCCAGGGCCTTGCGGGCTCGGTCCCGGTCTCCGGCCAGGACGCCGACTTCGCGGCGCTGAACCGCATCGCGCTCGGCACCCAGACCGTCTCGGTGTGGAAGGATTCGCGCGAGCTCGGCCAGCGCGCCGCCGAAATCGCCCTCGACCTTGCCAAGGGCACCGACCCCAAGGCGGTGAAGGGCACCACCACCTTCACCGGCGGCCCGAAGGGCGTGGCGATGAACTCCACCTTCCTGAAGCCCGTGCCGATCACCAAGGACAACCTCGACGTGATCATCGAGGCTGGCTGGGTGCCGAAGGCGACCGTCTGCCAGGGCGTCAAGGCTGGCACGGTGAAGGCCTGCAACTGATCCGGCAACCGCCGGTCCGGTAATCCCTGCGCGGCGGGCCCCGCCGCGCAGGCGATCCGGCACCTGCAGCGCGCGGCGGCGAGAGAACGCTCATGACCGACACGACCACCACCAGCACGCCAATCCGGGCCTCGCGCCCCCCCGGCACCGGCTCCAGCCCCACCGCCGCTCCCACGAGCTTCATCGGCGCGCTGGAAATCGACGTCCGCTTCCTCGGCATGCTCGGCGCCCTCGCCGTCATCTGGGTGGTGTTCGATTTCCTCGCCGGCGGGACGTTCCTCACCGCGCGCAATCTCTGGAACCTGTCGGTCCAGAGTTCGTCCATCGCCGTCATGTCCACCGGCATGGTGCTGGTGATCGTGATGCGCCATATCGACCTGTCGGTCGGCTCCATCCTTGGCGTCACCGGCATGATCATGGCGGTGTTCCAGGTCAATTACCTGCTGCCGACCTTCGGCTTCAACCACCCGGCGGTCATCGTGCTCACCCTGGCCGCCGGCATCGGCATCGGCGCCGCCATCGGCGCGCTGCACGGCTTCGTTATCGCCTATCTCGGCGTGCCGGCCTTCATCGTCACGCTGGGCGGCCTGCTGGTGTGGCGCGGCGCCGCCTGGGCGGTGGCCGAGGGCAAGACCATTCCGCTGGTCGACGACAATTTCAAGCTGCTCGGCGGCGGGGCCAACGGCTCGGTCGGCGAGATGTGGAGCTGGGTGATCGCCGCCATCGCCTGCCTCGCCATCGCCTTCGCCGCCGTGCAGGCGCGCCGGCAGCGCCAGCGCTTCCATTTCCCGCTGAAGCCGCTCTGGGCGGAGTTCGTGCTGGTCATTTCCGGCTGCCTGGCGGTGGTCGCCGCGACGTTGGTGGTCAACGCCTACACCCTTCCCCCGGCGCTCGCCCGCCGCTACGCCGAGGCCGCCGGCCTCACCGTGCCGCCGGAAGGGCTCTCGATCAGCTTTGGCTACGCCATTCCCGTGCTGGTGGCTGTGGCGGTCGGTATCGTCATGACTTTTGTGACCACCCGCACCCGCTTCGGCCGCTACGTCTTCGCCATCGGCGGCAACCCCGAAGCGGCCGAGCTTGCGGGCATCAACACCAAGCGGGTGACGTTGGCGGTGTTCGCGCTGATGGGCGCGCTCGCCGCCATCGGCGCCGCCATCTCCACCGCCCGCCTCAACTCGGCCACCAACGCGCAGGGCACGCTGGACGAGCTCTACGTCATCGCCGCGGCGGTCATCGGCGGCACCTCGCTGGCCGGCGGCTCGGGCACCATCGTCGGCGCCATGGTCGGCGCGCTGGTCATGCAGAGCCTGCAATCGGGCATGGTGCTGATGCGCGTCGACACGCCCTATCAGAACATCGTGGTCGGCATCGTGCTGGTGGTCGCCGTGTGGATCGACACGGTTTACCGCAAGCGGATCAAGTGAGGAGCGCGGCCATGAACACCGTCACGTCGCCCGTCGCCACTCCCGGCGCCTCCCGCATCGCCGGCACTCCCGCCGTCGACATGCGCGACATCTGCATCTCCTTCGGCGGCATCCGCGCCGTCGACGG
>JAEYTJ010000315.1 GCA_023434095.1 Pseudomonadota bacterium
CGGGGCTTCATCGACGAGGTGATTACCCCCCGCTCCACCCGCCGCCGCCTCGCCCGCGCGCTCGCCATGCTCCGCACCAAGAAGCTGGAGCAGCCCCCGCGCAAGCACGACAACATGCCGGTGTGAGTCCGGGTTTTCGGTGATCTCCCTCTCCCCTTGCGGGAGAGGGCCGGGGTGAGGGGTATCGCGCCGCTGCGCCAGGCGCCGGGCAGCCCCCTCACCCGCCTCCGCTGCGCTCCGGCACCCTCTCCCGCCCGATCACGGCAGCCGCCGAGATCGGTCAGAAATGACGAAGTCGGCAAAAGCCGACTTCGTTGGGGAGAGGGGAAACCCGGAGAGGACCGCAAAGAATTCAGCGCCGCTGGCGCAAAGGAACGAACGCCATGTTCTCGAAGATCCTGATCGCGAACCGGGGTGAGATCGCCTGCCGCGTCATCAAGACGGCGCGCAAGATGGGCATCAAGACGGTTGCCGTCTATTCCGACGCCGACAAGGACGCCCTCCATGTGGAGATGGCGGACGAGGCGGTGCATATCGGCCCGCCGCAGGCCGCGCAGTCCTATCACATCGCCGAGAAGATCGTGGAGGCCTGCAAGAAGACCGGGGCCGAGGCGGTGCATCCCGGCTACGGCTTCCTCTCCGAGCGCGCATCCTTCCCCAAGCTCCTCGCCGAGCACGGCATCGTCTTCATCGGCCCGAACCCCCATGCCATCGAGGCCATGGGTGACAAGATCGAGTCCAAGAAGGCGGCGGCCGCCGCCAAGGTCTCCACCGTGCCCGG
Organism: Pseudomonadota bacterium; assembly: GCA_023434095.1. GTDB lineage: Bacteria > Pseudomonadota > Alphaproteobacteria > Rhizobiales > Xanthobacteraceae > Ancylobacter. The sequence continues at coordinate 782 of JAEYTJ010000315.1, forward strand.
CTATCTCGGCGAGATCGCCTCGGGCGAGGAGGCGGCCAAGATCGCCGACGAGATCGGCTATCCGGTGATGATCAAGGCCTCCGCCGGCGGCGGCGGCAAGGGTATGCGCATCGCCTACAGCCGTGACGAGGTGCAGGACGGCTTCGACCGCGCCCGCTCGGAGGCCAAGTCCTCCTTCGGCGACGACCGCGTGTTCGTGGAGAAGTTCATCGTCGATCCGCGCCACATCGAGATCCAGGTGCTGGGCGACAAGCACGGCAACGTCATCTATCTCGGCGAGCGTGAGTGCTCCATCCAGCGCCGCAACCAGAAGGTCGTCGAGGAAGCCCCCTCCCCACTGCTGGACGCCGAAACCCGCGCCCGCATGGGCGCGCAGGCCGTGGCCCTCGCCAAGGCCGTGAACTATGACAGCGCCGGCACGGTGGAATTCGTCGCCGGGCAGGACAAATCGTTCTATTTCCTTGAAATGAACACCCGCCTGCAGGTGGAGCACCCGGTGACGGAACTCGTCACCGGAATCGACCTGGTCGAGCAGATGATCCGCGTCGCGGCGGGCGAGAAGCTCAGGCTCGCCCAGGAGGACGTTAAGCTGAGCGGCTGGGCGGTGGAGTCCCGCGTCTATGCCGAGGACCCCTATCGCGGCTTCCTGCCCTCCATCGGCCGGCTCACCCGCTACCGCCCCCCGGCGGAGGGGGTGAAGGAAGGCATCACCGTGCGCAACGACACCGGCGTGTTCGAGGGCGGCGAGATTTCGCTGTTCTACGACCCGATGATCGCCAAGCTGATCACCCACGCCCCGACGCGGGCGCAAGCGATCGAGGCGCAGGCCGACGCGCTCGACGCCTTTGCCATTGACGGCATTCAGCACAACATCCCCTTCCTCTCGGCGCTGATGACGCATGAGCGCTGGCGGGCGGGGCGGCTTTCCACCGGCTTCATCGCGGAGGAGTATCCCGACGGCTTCCACGCCACCGCGCCGAGCGAAAAGCTCGCCCGCACGCTGGCGGCCGTGGCGGCGGTGATCGACAATGTCGGCAATGCGCGGAAGCGCAGGATTTCCGGCCAGCTCGCCGGGCGGCCGGTGGTGTTCGAGCATCAGCGCGTCGTGCGGCTCGGCGACCTTGCCCTCGCCTGCGAGGTGGACCGGGCGGCGGGCGGCTTCATCGTCAGCTTTCTCGACGACGCCGGGCGGCCGCTCTCCACCCATGAGCTGCGCTCGGGCTGGCAGCCGGGCGAGCCGGTGTGGAGCGGCGTGTTCGACGAGGAGGCGCTTGCGGTTCAGGTGCGCCCGCGCCTCAACGGGGTGGCGCTGGCCCATCGCGGCGTCGCGGTGGAGGCGCTGGTCTATACGAGGCGCGAGGCGGAACTCGCCGCGCTGATGCCGGTGAAGACGCTGGCCGGCGCCGGCAAGCAGCTTCTGTGCCCGATGCCCGGCCTCGTCGTCTCGATTGCCGTCAGCGAGGGGCAGGAGGTGAAGGCGGGCGAGACGCTGGCGGTGGTGGAGGCGATGAAGATGGAAAACGTGCTGCGCGCCGAACGCGACGCCACCGTCGCCAAGGTGCACGCCAAGGCCGGCGACAGCCTGGCGGTCGACGCCGTCATCCTCGATTTCGCCTGAGGAGAGGCCGATGGACCCGCGCCCGCTCGATATCGATCTCGACCGCTTCCCGCCCGCCACGCGCGCGGACTGGCTCGCATTGGTCGACGGCGTGCTCAAGGACGCCGCCTATGACGCGCGCATGGTGACTCGCACGGCCGATGGCATCCGCCTCGACGCCCTGCCCGAGCGGCGGCGCGACGCCGCCCCCATCGCCGGGCGCCCGGCAGGGGCGCCGTGGAAGGTGATCGCCCGCATCGACCATGACGACGCTGCCGGCGCCAATGCGCAGATGCTGGCCGATCTCGACGGCGGCGCCGACGGCATCGCGCTGGTCTTCGCCTCCGCCCCCTCCGCCGCCGGTTTCGGCCTGACGCTGCGCCATGAGGAAGTGGTGGCGGCGCTGGACGGGCTGCGGCCCGAAATGGCGACGCTGCGGGTGGAGGCCGGGGCCTATCAAGGCCGCGACATCGCCCTCGCTCTGGCCCGGCTGTTCGAGAAGGCCGACCCGGCCGCGCTCGACCTCCGCTTCGGGCTCGACCCCATTGGCGATTTCGCTGCGGTAGGCGCCGCGCCCATCGAGTGGGAGGCGCTGGCCGCCCGGCTCGGCCAGACCGTGACCGCGTTGCACAGCCGGGGCCTCGCCGCGCCCATGGTGCGGGCGGATGGGCGCATTCACCACGCGGCCGGGGCGACCGACGCACAGGAACTTGCCGCCGTGCTGGCCACCGCCACCGCCTATCTGCGGGCGCTGGAAGCCGCCGGGCTGCCGCTCGACGTGGCGGCGCGGCTGATCGAGGTGACGCTGACTGCCGATGTCGACCAGCTGGGCACGCAGGCCAAGCCGCGCGCCTTCCGGCTACTGTGGCAGGCGGTGCTGGAGGCGTGCGGCCTCGCCCCCTCCCCGGTGGCGATCCACATGGAGACCGCCTGGCGCAGCCTGACCCGGCACGACGCGCATGTGAACCTGCTGCGCGGCACCATCGCCGCCTTTGCCGCCGGCGTCGGCGGGGCGGACAGCCTGACCGTGCTGCCCTTCACCCAGGCGCTCGGCCTGCCGGACGCCGATGCGCGGCGGCTGGCGCGCAACACCCAGATCATCCTGATGGAGGAATCGAACCTCCACCGCGTCGCCGATCCCGGCGCCGGCGCCGGCGCCATCGAAGAGCGTACCGAGACGCTGGCCGCCGCCGCGTGGGAGCTGTTCCGCGCCATCGAGCGCGAGGGTGGCATGGTGGAATCGCTCGCCTCCGGCGCCTGGCAGCGGCGGCTGGCGACGGCCCGCCGGGCACGGGCGCAGGAGGTGGCGACGCGGCGGCGGCCGATCACCGGCACCTCGGAATTTCCACTGCTCAGCGAAAGCGTGCCGCGCGTACTCGCCCCCGCCCGCCGCCGCACCGCCAACGCCCCGTCCGAGGGCGCGCTGCTGTGCGAGCCGCTGGTGGGCGAGCGCCTTTCCGAACCGTTCGAGCGGCTGCGCGAGGCGGCCGCCGCCGCGCGACCCTTGGTGTTTCTCGCCGGCCTCGGCACGCCAGCGGACATCGCTCCCCGCGCCGGCTTCGCCCGCGCCGCCTTCGAGGCGGGCGGGATCGCGGCGGCGGGCAATGACGGCTTCACTGACGTGGCAGAGCTGGTCGCGGCGTTCCGCGCCTCCGGCGCCCGGCTCGCCTGTCTGTGCGACTCCGACGCGACCTATGCCGAACGGGCGGTGGAGGCCGCGCGGGCGTTGAAGGCGGCGGGGGCGGTCACGGTCTATCTCGCCGGCACGCCGGGCGAGGACGAGCCGGCCCTGCGCGCCGCCGGCATCGACGCCTATCTTGCTGCCGGCATGGACCTCGTCGCCTTTCTGGAGGACACGCTGGACCGGCTCGGCATCGGCCGCAGGAGGGAACCATGAGCCCGGCCATCCGTTGCCCCAGGGGTAGCCTGTGCGCTGCCATCAACCTAGGGACAGACCATGAGAACGCTGGATCACAGGTGGCGTTTGGCAACCTGCGGCGCGGCGCTTTGGGGGGTGCTGCTGATACCGCCGGCAACGGCGCAGGAATTGACGGAACTGAGCCTGCACGACGGCATCTGGGAGGTGTCGGCCGAGCCGGTATCGGGGCCGTGCGACAAGCGGCTGGACTTCCGGCTGGCGGTCGAGGACGGCCGGATCAGCTATGCCGGCATGTGGGCGGTGGAGGCGAGCGGCTCGGTGAGCCCGCTCGGCCGGATCGACATCCGCGTGGTGCGAGGCAGCGAGACGGTTTCGGCCCGGGGCGTGGTGCGCGGCGACGTGGCGACCGGCAAATGGGAATCGCCCGCCAAGAACTGCAGCGGTTCCTTCGTGGCGCGCCGGGCCTAGCGCCGGCGCCCTCTGGCGGCGAGGGCGCACGATGAGCCGTATTCCCGACTTCGCCGCCCGCGACTGGCGTGTGCCGCAGCCCGCCGCGCCGGCCGCCGAGGCCGGCGACTGGACGACGCCCGAGGGCCTTGCCGTCAGGCCGCTCTACGAGCCGCACGATATTGCCGGGCTGAGCGCGGTCGACGGCTATCCCGGCATCGCGCCGTATCTGCGGGGGCCCTACCCCACCATGTACGCCACCCAGCCCTGGACCATCCGTCAATATGCCGGCTTCTCCACGGCGGAGGATTCCAACGCCTTCTACCGCCGCAACCTCGCGGCCGGGCAGAAGGGGCTCTCGGTCGCCTTCGACCTCGCCACCCATCGGGGCTATGACAGCGACCATCCGCGCGTCGCCGGCGATGTCGGCATGGCGGGGGTCGCCATCGATTCCATCTACGACATGCGCACGCTGTTCTCCGGCATTCCGCTGGACCAGATGAGCGTGTCGATGACCATGAACGGGGCGGTGCTGCCGATCCTCGCCCTCTATGTCGTGGCGGCCGAAGAACAGGGGGTGGGCCCCGCCCAGCTCTCCGGGACCATCCAGAACGACATCCTCAAGGAGTTCATGGTCCGCAACACCTATATCTACCCGCCCGGCCCCTCGATGCGGATCATCTCCGACATTTTTGCCTTTACCTCCAAGGAGATGCCACGCTTCAACTCGATCTCGATCTCCGGCTACCACATGCAGGAGGCGGGCGCGACGCAGGATCTCGAACTCGCCTACACGCTCGCCGACGGGCTCGACTATGTGCGCGCCGGGGTGGCCGCCGGCCTGCCGATCGACAGCTTCGCGCCGCGCCTGTCCTTCTTCTGGGCGATCGGCATGAACTTCTTCATGGAGGTCGCCAAGCTGCGCGCCGCCCGGCTGATCTGGGCGAAGCTGATGACGGATCTCGGCGCGCAGAACCCGAAATCGCTGCCGCTGCGCACCCATTCCCAGACCTCGGGCTGGAGCCTAACGGCGCAGGATGTGTTCAACAACGTCATGCGCACCATGGTGGAGGCCATGGCTGCGACGCAGGGGCACACCCAGTCGCTGCACACCAACGCGCTGGACGAGGCGCTGGCGCTGCCGACCGACTTCTCCGCCCGCATCGCCCGCAACACCCAGCTTGTGCTGCAGCAGGAAAGCGGCACGACGCGGGCCATCGACCCGTGGGGCGGCTCGTTCTTCGTCGAAAGGCTGACCGCCGACCTCGCGCAGAAGGCGCTCGGTCACATCGCCGAAGTGGAAGCGCTGGGCGGCATGGCGAAGGCCATCAAGGCCGGCATCCCCAAGCTGCGCATCGAGGAGGCCGCCGCCACGACGCAGGCGCGCATCGATTCCGGCGCGCAGACCGTGGTCGGCGTCAACAAGTACCGGCCCGCGCGCGAAATGCCCGTCGACGTGCTGAAGGTCGACAATTCGGCCGTGCGGGCGGCGCAGCTGGAAAAGCTGGCGCGGCTGAGGGCCGAGCGCGACCCGCAGGCAGTGGCAGGTGCCCTCGCCGCGCTGGAGAACGGGGCGCGCGGCGGGGCCAACCTGCTCGCCCTCGCTATCGATGCCGCCCGCGCCAAGGCGACGGTGGGCGAAATCTCCGACGCGCTGGAGCGCGTCTTCGGCCGGCACCGGGCGGAAGTCCGCGCGGTGTCCGGGGTCTACCGGCGGGAGGCGGGAGCGATGGGCGACAGGGTGGCGCAGGTGCGCGCGCGGGTCGAGGCCTTCGAGCGGGAAGAAGGCCGGCGCCCGCGCCTCCTCGTCGCCAAGGTCGGGCAGGACGGGCACGACCGGGGGCAGAAGGTGATCGCCTCCGCCTTCGCCGATCTCGGCTTCGACGTCGATATCGGCCCGCTCTTCGCCACGCCCGAGGAAGCAGCACGGCAGGCGGTGGAGAACGACGTGCACGTGATCGGCATCTCCTCCCTCGCCGCCGGGCACCTCACGCTGGTGCCGCAGGTGAAGGCGGCGCTGGCGGCGCAGGGGCGGCCGGACATCATGGTGGTGGTCGGCGGCGTGGTGCCGCCGCAGGACTATGACGCCGTGCGCGCCGCCGGGGCCGAAGCCATCTACCCCCCCGGCACGGTGATCGCGGAAGCCGCCGGGCAACTGGTCGACACCATCGCTGCCCGCCTCGGCCACGCGAAAGACGCGGCGGAGTAGGCTGCCGCCCGCTCAGCCCGGCGCCCGCACCGGCAGTTGCAGCGCCGGTCCGGCGGGGCGGTAGGCGCCGCCGGAACCGAACAGTTCCGCCACCCAGTCGACGAAGACGCGCAGCCGGCTGCTGAGATGCCGGTTCGGCGCGTAGACCACGTGCAGCACGATCGGCCCCGCCTGCCATTCCGGCAGGACGGGCACCAGCGCCCCCGACTCGATATAGGGGCCGACCATCGCCTCGATGGTCTGGGTGATGCCGAGCCCGGCGAGACCCGCCGCGAGATAGGCGGTGGAATCGTTGGTCGCCAGCACATGCGGCAGGCGCAGTTCGACGCTCTCTTCCCCGCGCACCATGTCGAACGCCATCGGTCGGCCGGTGCGGGCGCTGAAATAGCCGATGACGCGATGCCCGCGGGCGAGGTCGCGCGGGTGTTCCGGCCGCCCGTGACGCTGGATGTAGGCCGGCGAGGCGTAGTGCATCAGCCGCACCTCGCCGATGCGGCGGGCGATCAGCGTCGGGTCCAGCCGCTCGCCGCCGCGGATCGCGCAGTCGACATTCTCGGCGAGCAGGTCCACCGGACGGTCGGTGACGCCGAGGTCGAGCTGGATGTCGGGATAGCGGTCGAAGAAGTCCGGCAGCGCCGGGATGAGCGCATAGAGGGCGAGCGAGGACGGCACGTCCACCCGCAGCCGCCCCGCCGGGCTCGCCTGCGAGCGGGTCATGGAGCCGTCCAGCTCGTCGAGGTCGGAAAGCAGCGCCACCGCCCGCTCGTAATAGGCCGCACCGTCCGGCGTCACCGCGACGCGGCGGGTCGAGCGGTTGAGCAGCTTGGTCCGCAAATGCGCCTCAAGCTGCTGGATATGCTTGGTAACGGTGGGCTTCGGCATGTCGAGCAGGTCGGCGGCACGGCTGAACGTGCCGGCTTCGACCACGCGGACAAAGGCCCGCATCGCTGCAATCTGGTCCATGGCTACCGCGCGATTATTTCCATATGTGAATAATGTTATCTCCAAACGGCTATTTTTTCGAGAGCGAAGCAGGACTAGTTTTCGCCGCACTGCAACAGACCGGAAGGTCAAATCGGGTGGGTGGCGAGGGCCGGTCTCCCGATGGTGGGCGCTATGACCGTATTGTGGACCGAGGCGAAGCTGGAGATCGACGGGGGCGTGCTACCGGCGCGCGTCTATCGCCCCGGCACGCCGCTGCGCCCGGCGCCGCTGGTGCTGCACCTGCATGGCGGCTGCTTCACCGACGGCGACCTCGACTGCAGCGCCCATCTCTGCCGGATCATGGCCGAGGCCGGCGCGGTGCTGGTGTCCATCGACTATCCGCTGGCGCCCGAACATCCGTTCCCGGCCGCGCTCAACCAGTCGTTCCAGGCACTTGGCCGGCTCTATGCCGAGCGGGCGAAATGGGCCGGCCGCGGCGCGCGGCTGTTCGTCGCCGGCGAGGAAGCCGGCGCCAACCTCGCCACCGCGCTCACCCTGATGGCCCGCGACCAGCAGTCGCCGCCGCTGGCCGGGCAGATCCTGATCTCGCCCATGGTCGACCCCAGCCTGTGCTCCGGCTCCATCCACGCCGCGTCGGCGGGCGCGTCGGGGTGCAAATGGGCCGATGGCTGGCACCGCTATCTCGGCAGCGCCGACCGTGCCGCCCATCCCTATGCCGCCCCCCTCGGCTCGCGCCGGCTCGGCGGGCTCGCTCCCGCCCTGATCGTCACCGCCGATGACTGCCCGATCCGCGACGAGAGCCTCGCCTATGCCGAACGCCTGCGCGCCGGTGGGGTGGCGGTGGAAAGCCACCTGCTCGAAGGCACGAACTGTTCGGACCAGAGCATAGACGCCGCCATCGAAGCCGCCCCGCTGTGGGAAGGGGTCCTGCGGGACCTGTTCAGCTCCTTTCTGGCGGAACATTCCGCCGCACCCGCTCGCACCATTCGGGCCTGAGGCCCGGGAGACCCGTCATGAGTGACAAGATTTTCGGCACCGACGCCGCACAGACGCCCATCGCGCACGCCGCCATCGCCCGCGATGCAACCGTCGCCCGCCCCCGCCGCGCCAAGGGCTGGCGGGAGGCGGGGCTCGCCCTGACGCTCGCACTCATCGCCACCGGAAGCGCGGTCTTCGTCGCCTGGCCGAGCTCGAAAGCGCTCGCCACCGATCCCGCTCCGGCGGAAGCCGCCGCCCCGCCGGCCATGCCGGTGGAAGTCGCGGTGCTGAAGACGCGCGACACCATGAAGTGGGACGAGTTCTCCGGCCGCCTGCGCGCCGTCGAGGTGGTGGAGGTGCGCCCGCGCGTCGCCGGCGCGGTCGACAAGATCCATTTCCGCGAGGGAGCGCTGGTCAAGCAGGGCGACCTTCTCGTCACCATCGACCCCGCGCCGTTCCAGGCGGCGCTGACCCGCTCGGAATCGCTGCGCGAGGCCGCTGCGGCCCGTGTCGAGCTGACCCGCAGCGAGCTGGAGCGCGGCAAGCAGCTGGTCGACAACCGCACCGTCTCGGTGCGCGACCTCGACCAGCGCACCAATGCCTACCGCGAGGCGGAAGCGAACCTGCGCGCGGCGGATGCCGCCGTGCAGACCGCCAAGCTCGATCTCGGCTACACCGAGGTGCGCGCGCCGGTCGACGGCCGCGTCGGGCGGATCGAGGTGACGGTGGGCAATCTGGTCGCTGCCGGCGCCTCCTCGCCGGTGCTCACCAGCCTCGTCTCGGTCAATCCGATCTATGTCAGCTTCGACGCCGACGAGAACACCGTCGCCGAGGCGCTGGCCTCGGTCGGCGAGCATGACATCGCGCTGACCGAGATCGACCAGATCCCGGTCGAGATCACCACCGCCACCACCACCGGGCGTCCGGTGCGCGGCCATCTCCAGCTGGTCGACAACCAGGTGGATGCCGCCACCGGCACGTTCCGCCTGCGCGCCGTGTTCGACAATGCGGATGCGCGCCTCGTGCCGGGCCAGTTCGCCCGGGTGAAGATGGGCCGCGCCAAGACCCAGCCGGCGCTGGCGGTGAACGAGCGCGCCATCGGCACCGACCAGGACAAGAAGTTCGTCTTCGTGGTCGGCGACGACAACAAGGCGGTCTGGCGCAAGGTGACGCTCGGCCCGCCCTCGGACGGGCTGCGCGTCATCACCGACGGGCTGAAGGAAGGCGAGCGCATCGTCGTCAACGGCCTGCAGCGCGTGCGCCCCGGCGCGGTCGTCGCGCCGGAAGTCGTGCCCATGGAATCCGCTTCCGCCGCCTCCGCGACGGACCCGAACACCGCCGTCGCCGCGCGCTGATCGCAGCCCGCCGCTCTGCCTCCTTGGGGGAGGACGCTATGAATCTGTCCAAATTCTTCATTGACCGGCCGATTTTCGCCGGCGTCCTCTCCGTACTGATCTTCCTCGCGGGGCTGCTGGCCCTGCGGGTGATGCCGATTTCCGAGTATCCGGAAGTCGTGCCGCCGCAGGTCATCGTGCGCGCCACCTATCCCGGCGCCAGCCCGAAGGTCATCGCCGCCACCGTGGCGACGCCGATAGAGGAAGCGATCAACGGTGTCGAGGACATGCTCTATATGTCCTCCCAGGCGACGACCGACGGCGTGATGACGCTGACCGTCACCTTCAAGCTCGGCACCGACCCCGACAAGGCGACGCAGCTGGTGCAGAACCGCGTCGGCCAGGCGGAGCCGCGCCTGCCGGAAGAGGTGCGCGCGCTCGGCATCACCACCGCCAAGAGCTCGCCGACCTTCCTCATGGTCGTGCACCTCATCTCGCCCAATGACCGCTACGACATCACCTATCTGCGCAATTACGCGGTGCTGAACGTCAAGGACCGGCTCGCCCGCATCGGCGGCGTCGGCCAGATCGACATCTTCGGCGGCGGCGACTACTCCATGCGCGTCTGGCTCGACCCGCAGAAGATCGCCGAGCACGGGCTCTCCGCCGGCGACGTGGTCAACGAGATCCGCGCCCAGAACGTGCAGGCGGCCGCCGGCATCGTCGGCGCCTCCCCGGCGCTGGACGGCGTCGACCTGCAGCTGACCATCAACGCGCAGGGCCGGCTGGAGACCGAAGAGGAATTCGGCGACATCGTCGTGAAGACCGGCGTCAACGGCCAGGTCGTGCGCCTGCGCGACGTCGCCCGGCTCGAACTCGGCGCCGCCGACTACGCGCTGCGCTCGCTTCTCGACAACAAGCAGGCGGTCGGCCTCGGCGTGTTCCAGGCGCCGGGCTCCAACGCGCTCGAAATCGCCGAGAATGTCCGCGCCACCATGGCCGAGGTGAAGAAGACGATGCCGGAAGGCATCGATTTCGACATCGTCTACGACACCACCCGCTTCGTCGACGCGTCCATCGACGCCGTGGTGCACACGCTGTTCGAGGCAGTGGCGCTGGTCGTCATCGTCGTCGTGGTGTTCCTGCAGACGTGGCGCGCCTCGATCATCCCGCTGCTCGCGGTGCCGGTCTCCATCGTCGGCACCTTCGCGGTGATGTATCTGTTCGGCTTCTCCATCAACGCGCTGAGCCTGTTCGGCCTCGTGCTCGCCATCGGCATCGTCGTCGACGACGCGATCGTGGTCGTGGAAAACGTCGAGCGCAACATCGAGAACGGGTTCACCCCGCGCGCCGCCGCGTATCAGGCGATGAGCGAGGTGTCCGGGCCGATCATCGCCATCGCCCTGGTGCTGGTCGCGGTGTTCGTGCCGCTCGCCTTCATCACCGGCCTGTCGGGCCAGTTCTACCGCCAGTTCGCGCTCACCATCGCGATCTCGACCGTGATCTCGGCGATCAACTCGCTCACCCTGTCGCCGGCGCTTGCCGCGCTGCTGCTGCGCGGCCACGACACCCCGCCGGATGCGCTGCAGCGGGTCATCAACTTCCTGTTCGGCTGGTTCTTCCGCGGCTTCAACTGGGTGTTCTCGCGCGGCTCGCGCGGCTATGGCGGCGGCGTGCGCGGCACGCTGAAGGTGAAGAGCCTGGTCATGGTGTTCTACGCCGTGATGCTGGGCGCCACCTGGTGGCTGTTCCAGGCGGTGCCGCCCGGCTTCGTGCCGGCGCAGGACAAGCAGTACCTCGTCGGCTTCGCCCAGCTGCCCGACGGCGCCACGCTCTACCGCACGGAAGAGGTGATCCGGCAGATGACCGAGATCACGCTCGCCCAGCCGGGCGTGTCCAGCGCGGTCGCGTTCCCCGGCCTCTCCATCGCCGGCTTCTCCAACTCCTCCAACGCCGGCATCGTGTTCTCGGTGCTCGACCCGTTCGAAGAGCGCAAGAGCCCGGAACTTTCCGCCGGCGCCATCGCCGGGGCGCTGAACCAGAAGTACGGGGTGATCAAGGGCGCCTTCATCGCCATGTTCCCGCCCCCGCCGGTGCAGGGCCTCGGCGTCGTCGGCGGCTTCAAGATGCAGCTCGAAGACCGCGCCGGCCGCGGCTACGAGGCGCTGAACGACGTCACCAACGCCTTCATGGCCAAGGCCATGGCGGCGCCGGAGCTGACGGGTCAGTTCACCACCTACCAGATCAACGTGCCGCAGATCTTCACCAATGTGGACCGCACCAAGGCCCGCCAGCTCGGCGTGCCGATCCAGTCGGTGTTCGAGACGCTGCAGGTCTATCTCGGCTCGCTCTATGTCAACGACTTCAACAAGTTCGGCCGTACCTACTCGGTGCGGGCGCAGGCCGACGCGCCGTTCCGCGCCCGGCCCGAGGACATCGGCAAGCTGAAGGTGCGTTCGCTCTCGGGCGAGATGATTCCGCTCTCGGCGCTGCTGACGGTGGAGACCACCGCCGGGCCGGAGCGCGCCCAGCGCTATAACGGCTTCCTCACCGCCGACTTCAACGCCTCCCCCGCGCCCGGCTATTCCTCCGGCCAGGCGCAGGAAGCGGCGATGCGGATCGCCGCCGAGGTGCTGCCGCCGGGCTTCGACTATGAATGGACCGACCTCACCTATCAGGAGATCCTGGCCGGCGATTCCTCGCTCATCGTCTTCCCGCTCGCCCTGCTGCTCGTCTTCCTGGTGCTGGCGGCGCAGTATGAGAGCCTGACGCTGCCCATTGCGATCATCCTGATCGTGCCCATGGGCTTGCTCGCGGCGCTCTACGGCGTGTGGATGGGCGGGGGCGACAACAACATCTTCACCCAGATCGGCCTCGTCGTGCTGGTCGGCCTGTCGGCGAAGAACGCGATCCTGATCGTCGAGTTCGCCCGCGAGCTGGAATTCATGGGCCGCAACCCGGTGGAGGCGGCCATCGAGGCCAGCCGCCTGCGCCTGCGGCCGATCCTGATGACTTCCTTCGCCTTCATCATGGGCGTGCTGCCGCTGGTGCTCTCCACCGGCGCCGGCGCCGAGATGCGCCATGCCATGGGCATCGCCGTGTTCGCCGGCATGATCGGCGTCACCTTCTTCGGGCTGTTCCTCACGCCCGTCTTCTACGTGCTGCTGCGGCGCCTGGCGGGCAACCGCCCGCTGCGGCAGCACGGCGAGGCCCATATCGCGCCGCTTGCGGCCGAGTGAGCCTTGCTACCCGGCCGGGAGGCCGTTTCCCAAGCGTCGGTTGCCCCCTCGACGCAAGGGAGCGCGGCTCTCCCGGCCGGTCTCGTTCGACACGGCCAGTTGGCGATGGCACATAGAGGCCTCGACTGGCCGACAGGAAGCCGCCGCGCATGAAGCCGATCAAAGCCGACTGGACCGATGTGGTCCTCGTCTGCCGCAAATGCGCGAAGAAGCTCCATGGCGGCTTCGGCCCGGACCGGGACCAGCCGCTGCCGAAGGCGCTGCGCGCCGCCATCGCCCGGCGCGAGGGCGGCAAGCCGATGAAGAAGCCACGCAACAAGGGCACGCAGATCGCGGTGATTGAGGTGCCCTGTCTCGACATCTGCCCGAAGAACGCCGCTGTCGTCATTCCCGCCGGCCGGCCCGGGCGCTGGCTCAGCGTCGCGCGCGGGACCGATCTCGACGCGCTGCTCGACGACATCGCCCCCGCGCGGAAGGAGGTCTGATCAGGCCGGCTTTTCCGTCGGCGTATCCGCCTTGGCGGGCGGGTTGAGGGCCCACACCAGCACGGTCATGAGCGTGACGCCGATGACGATGCCCACCAGCCGGTCGATCGGCGGGGCGAGGCTGTGCGGCGGCGAGGCGCCGACCAGCGTCACGAGATAGGCAATGGCGGACTGGGTGCCGATATAGGCCTGCTCGGACTTGCCGAGATGGACGCGGGCGAAGGAGAACACGCCGAGGAACAGCATCGACGCCCACCACCACAGGTGCACGGCATCGATGAGGATCACGGCCAGCGCCGCCGCGCCGCCCAGCATGCAGCCCAGAATGCGCTGGAAGCCGCGATGGCGCGTCGCCAGCGGGTCGCTGTCGACGACGATCAGGCTTGAGATCAGCACCTGCGGCAGCTGCGGCAGGTCGAACAGCGACCAGATGATGACGATGGTGAAGGCGCCCAGCCCGGCGATGAGCGACTGGCGCTCGGCATTGAGCGCGCTGGTCGCCGCCGCCTGCGCCTTCAGCCGCGCGTGGAGTTCGCCCGCCCCCGGCCCCAGCGCCCAGCTCGACAGCGTGCCGCACACCACGCCGATGACGATCTCGAAGCAGCGGTAATGGGCGAAATCGTAGAGCTGGCCCGGCTGGGTCATCGTATAGAGCATGACCAGCGCGAAGGTGAGCGCGCCGTAGAACCATGCGTAGCCATAGGCGCTGCGCTGGCGGCCATAGGTGCCCACCGCCGCCGCGATGGTCACCAGCGCCAGCTGCATGAGGTCGTAACCCTCCGCCCACTGGCCGATGAAATAGCCGCCGATTACCCCGATGAAGGTGCCGAGCACGCGCAGCACGCCCTTGGTGAACAGCGCGTCGCGGTCGACATTGGCGATGATCATGACGCTGAGCGCGGCCCAGTAGGGCTCGTCCAGACCCATCAGCAGGGCGATATAGACGGCCGCGAGCACGCCGGTGGCGGTGGCGAAGGCTTGCCGGTCGATATCGCTGATGCCGGTGCCGCCGCCTTCCGCCATGGCTCAGAACCAGATCATCACGCGGGCATCGGCGCCGTTGAACAGGCCGAGGCTCTCGGGCCAGGCGTCGAGCGTCACCTCTATGGGGAAGCGCCGGGGGAGCCGCACCCAGTCGGTGGTCGGCTCGACATAGGGGATGACCTGCGGGTTATCGGGCGAGCGGGCGACGCCGCCGGCAATGCCGCTGACCCGGCCCCAATGCAGCACCCAGGGATCGGAGCCGAGCGTCAGCAGCGCCCGCTGGCCGATCCTGACGCGGGCAAGATGGCGCTCGCTGACATTCGCCACTACCCGGCGGCGCTTGTCGGTGACGATGGCCAGCACCTCGCTGCCGGGGCGCAGATAGTCGCCCACCCGGGTGACGAAGGGCGCGACGCGTCCGGCGTCGGGGGCATTCACCACGGTCTTCGACAGGTCGTACTGCGCCTTCGCCACCGCCGCGGCGGCGGATTCGATCGTCGCCTGCGCCACCGCGACCCGCCGCGCCGCGACCGCGAGCTGCGCCTCGGCGGCCATCACATTGGCACCGGCGGTGGCGACGTCGCGGGTGGCGACATCGAGCGTCGCCTCGGGCGAATAGCCTTCCTTCTCCAGCGTCTTCACCCGCAGCAGCTGGTCCTGCGCGTTGGTCTGCACCGCCTGCGCGGCGGTGACGGCGGCCTTGGCGGCGTTCACCTCGTCCTGCGTCAGCTCGAGATCGGCGCGGGCCGTGGCGAGCGCTGCCTGGGTTTCCCGCAGCTTCAGGGCATAGGGCGTGCGCTCGATGCCGAACAGAAGCTGGCCGGCCGTGACGGGCTGGTTGTTCTGCACCGCGAGTTCGGAGACCGGCCCCTCCACCTGGGCGGAGAGGACGACGATGTCGCTCATCACATAGGCGTCGCCGGTATAGGCGAAGAACCGCACGCAGGTTTCATAGGCCGCGAACAACCCGAGAATCACCCCGACGATCAGCGCAACGGGGTGGCGGATAAGACGGCTCAGCATGAAAGGCGCGGCTCCACGGGTTCCGGCCCGGAGCCGGCGCGGCGCATCATCGCGGCTTTGACGTGCGCGCTCAATCCTCCTCCACTACCGGCGGAGGAGCTTCGCGCAACGAGGTTAGCGCTTAGTGCCGCCGCTCCTCGATGGCGGGCAGCATCGGCTCCTCGTCCTCCTCGCTGCGCTCGCGCGCCCCGGGATGCTCCTCGATCATCGGACCCGGCGTGGCGGCGGCGGCGCGCGCGGCGGCGCGGCGGGCCCGAGCCGGCGGGGCCAACTCCTCCGCGCTCTGGTTCACCACCCGCAGCGGGGGCGCCATGCCCTTCTTGTCGGTGCCGAGATAAACGGTCTGGTGCGGGTACGGCATCTCGATGCCACGCACGTCGAAGGCGGCCTTGATGCGGCGGTAGAACTCGCGGCGCACGTTCCACTGGCCGAGCGGACGGGTCTTGAAGCGGCCGCGCAGCTGGATGTGCGAGGGGTCCAGCGCTTCGACGCCCACCACCTCGAACGGAGCGATGATCGTCTCCGCCAGCGGCCCGTTCGCCGCCATGTCGGCGGCCACCTCCGCCATCAGCGCCAGCGCCTCGTCGATGCTCTCGCGATAGGCGATGCGCACATCCACCACCGCATAGGCGAAGTCCTTCGACATGTTCTTGACCGTCTGCACCTCGCCAAAGGGGATCGAATGCACATTGCCGTCGAAATCACGCATGTGGACGGTGCGGATGGTGATCTTCTCGACGAGGCCGGCATGGGCGCCGACCTCCACCACGTCGCCCACCGAGATGGTGTCCTCCATCAGGATGAACACGCCGGTGATGACGTCCTTCACCAGCGTCTGCGCCCCGAAGCCGATGGCGAGGCCCAGCACGCCGGCACCGGCCAGCAGCGGGGCGATGTTGATGCCGATCTCCGACAACAGGATCAGGCTGCCAATGGTCAGCAGCACCACGCGGAAGGCGTTCTGCAGGAAGGGCAGCAGCGTCTTAAGGCGGGTGGAGCTGGGGTTGGCCGCCCGCAGGCGCTCGGCAAAGGCGGTGGAGATCTCCCAGAGGACAAGGCCCACCAGCACGACCACGCCGATGGAAATGAGCCGCCCGACCGCCAGCCGCCCGGCCTCGGAGGCCAGCCGCTCGAAGGGACGGGCGCCCCAGATTTCCAGCAGCACCAGCGCCGCGACCAGCAGCACGAGCCCCTGCATGGCGCTGCGCAGCGCCGGCAGGTAGCGGTTGGCCCGCGCTTCCAGCAGGGGATAGCGGGTGCGCATGTCGGCATTGAGCTGGAACACCCGCGCGAAGGCCCGCAGCATCAGTGCCAGCACCCCCGCGGCAAGGCCGAGGGTAAGCAGCGAGAGCAGCGTCGCGCGGGCCAGGAAGGCGAAGCCGCCATCGACATCGAGCGTCCACACGAGGAAGCCGGCGATGACATAGGCGATGGCGAGGATGTGCCAGAAATCGGCGACCGCGTTGCGCAGCCGCACCGCCCTTCCCTCGCGCGCGCCGAGGCGCCGCAGCCGGCGCGCCACCCCGCCCCGGATCTGCAGCACGAACACCACGCACATGCCGGCGACGAACAGGCCGAGCACATTGCCGAAGAACCGGTAGGTCGGCAGGGCGAGGCCCAGCACCCAGGCCGCGCGCAGCAGGAAGTGGCCATAGACCAGCGTATAGGTGAAGCGGCGGACCCAGAGGTAGCCGTAAGCCGCGCTTTCATGGTCGAGCGGGAACAGCCGCATCTGCGGCGCGTCGGGCGTCAGCACCGCGCGGGCGCCGACGAGGATCAGCCGCGCCAGCACATTGGCGTTGATGACGGTGACCACGGCGAGGCGGACGATGAAGTTCAGCTCCACCAGCGCCAGCACGCCGAACGCCGCCGCCGCGAAGGCGGCGATCGGCACGATGTCGATCAGCGTCCGCAGCGCCAGCAGCAGCCCGCGCACGAACAGGCCGCGCGCAGGCCGCGCCTCGATCGCCCGCCGGAGCCCCGCCAGCAGACGCTTGGCGATGTATTCGGCCAGCAGCGCCGCCGCGAGCACGGCGACGATCATCGTCACCGCCCAGCCGACGCGCTCCAGCACCAGCGGATCGGACAGATCGTTGAACAGCTGCTCCGCCTGTGCCGGCAATTGCTCGATCTCGCCGACCAGCGACAGCACCGAGCCGGAGAAGGCGCCGAGCGACTGGGTGGCGCCCGAGAGCCAGTCGTCGCGGCCGGGTGCCGCGACCTCGGCCGCCCCCGCCGGCGTGGCCGTGCCGGCCTCGCTGTCCACCAGCGCCCGCAATTGCGCGAGGAAGCGGGCGCGCGCCGCCTCGTCGCTCAGCGTGTCGAGAAGAGCGCGAAGATCGCTCGCCCGCCCCTCCGTCGCAGCGGGAGAGGTGGCGGCGGGCGGCGGATCGACGCTGGTGGGAACGCCTGCGGTCTGGGCCGCGAGCGGGCCGGCAAGGAGCGGCAGGAGGAGGGAGCAGAGGGCGAGGAGGCGGCTGAGAGCACGCAGCGGCATGAGGCCTTCCGTCGTTCGCGGCCCTTCGGCAATGAAGCCGCGAGCACGCAGAGATGGGGGAGCCGGAATGGCGGGTGCGGCCTCTTTAACGCGCGAACCGGCGGCGGGTTCCGCGCGAGCGCCGCTTTCGGCACCCAGCGGCGCAATGTCGCCCCGGCCTTGCTCCTGTCACCTTCATCGACACATTGGGGCCATCGCGTTTTGCGACAGTGAGAGGACATGGAAGCTTTATCCGCCGAGGTGGTCGCGTTCCTGAGCGGCCATGACTATCTGATCCCACTGGTCATCGGCCTCATCGCTTTCGGCGAATCGCTGGTCCTGGTCGGCATTCTCATCCCGGCCACGGCGCTGATGCTTGCCATAGGCGGGCTGGTGGGCACGGGCATCGTCTCGCCGCTTCCCGTCATTGCCGCTGCCATCGGCGGCGCCATCCTCGGCGACGTCGTCTCCTACTGGCTGGGCCGCTGGCTCGGGCCGCGCGTGGTGCACCGTCCGCCACTGACACGTTACCGCGAGCAGGTGGCGCAGGCGCGGCTGTTCTTCCGCCGCTTCGGCTTCGCCTCGATCTTCGTCGGCCGCTTCTTCGGCCCGGTGCGCGCCACCATGCCGCTGGTCGCCGGCATGATGCGCATGGACCAGCGCCGCTTCCAGCTCGCCAATGTCTCCTCCGCCATCGTCTGGGCGCCGGTGATGCTCGCCCCCGGCTGGCTGGCGGGCAGGAGCGCCACCGAGATCGGGGCCCACAGCCAGGGCGAATGGCTTGTCATGATGGTGGGCATCACCCTGGTCATGCTGGTCGCGACCGTGGTGGTGCTGCGGGTAATCAAGGGCCGCATCGCCAAGCGACCGCGCACCCGCCGCCGTCCCGGCGGGGTGCCGGCGGCCTGATCCGCGCGCCCCTTCCGGCGGCCGTCTTAACCATTTCGTAAGGATTCGTCCGCCGTCGCGGTGCCCTGCGCTACTATGGCCGCGAGCAGACCCACGGAAGGCGGCGCCCCGCGCGCGGCCGTCACGGGGCGAAACGCCTGGCCAAGGGCGGACGGGAACGCGCGATGATCGACAAGCTTGAGCCCTCCCTCGGCGCCGCACGGGCGCGTGCCGCCGACGAAGCCGGCGGCGCCCCGCGTCCTCCCGCGGCCCCGACCACCCCTGCCCCCGCCGCCCGCGCCAAGGGGCCGCCGCAGGACCCGGTAGCGTTCCAGCGCTGGCTCGGCATCGAGCAGCTGAAGCTGCAGATGCGCCGGCTGGAGCTGGAGAACAAGCGGACCGAGGCGCCCGCGCCCCACGCCGTCCATCCCGCCCTGCAGGTGCTCTCCGGCCTCGTGCTGGTCCTGCTGCTGGCGGGCGTCGCGTTCCTTGGCGCGCAGGTGCTCAGCCTGCGGGACGAGGTCGCCACGCTGCGCGGCGCGCAGGCCACGCT
>JAEYTJ010000317.1 GCA_023434095.1 Pseudomonadota bacterium
CAGGTAAACCCCGAACAGGAGATGCGGCCACAGCCCCGCGAAGGCGGTGGCGAGGGACAGGGCATGTGCGTCGCGCGCCTGGCCGTTCCAGCCAATCCGCACCTGCCCGAAGAGGAGGCCGACCATGAACAGCGTGGTACGGAAGCTCGAGGCCGCGCCCTGGAGGAAGGCGAACAGCAGCTCGATCACGGCCGAGAGCAGGAAGCGCCCCACCCCGCCATAGCGCCGCACGCCGCCGCGCGTCAGCAGGATGTCGGCGAAGCCGGCGAGCTTGGGCGAGAGATACATCGCCAGGAACAGCAGGTACAGGCACACCACGGCCACCGCCGGATAATCCGCGACGGCCCGGGCCTGCACTGCCGCGAGCGGCAGGAGCGAGATCATCAGCGTACAGGCGGGCAGGCCGAGGAACATCAGGATCGCCCAGACGAGCTGGAAGCGGCTCATCGGCCTGAGACCGGGCAGATCGAGCAGCTTGAGATATTGCAGGTTGCCCAGGCACCAGCGCAGGTCGCGCTTGGCGAAGTCGAGCATGGTCGGCGGATTCTCCTCCCAACTCCCGCCCTCGACCGGCAGCACGCGCACCTCGTAGCCGGCGCGGCGCATCAGCGTCGCCTCGACCTGGTCATGGCTCATCACGGCGCCGCCCAGCGGCGGTTTGCCGGGCAGGACGGGAAGGTGACAATAGTCGCGGAACGGCATGATCCGCACCAGCGCGTTGTGGCCCCAGAACGGCCCGCAATCGCCGCTCCACCAAGCCGAGCCCATCGTATAGGGACGCATGCCGTGGCGCATGCCGAACTGGAAGATGCGGGCGAAGGGCGAGCGGGAGGGCAGGCCGACGACGAGGCTCTGCAGAATGCCGAGGCGCGGATGCGCCTGCATGATGCGCACGAGGCGCAGCGTGGCGCTCGCGCCGAGGAAGCTGTCGGCGTCCAGCACCAGCATGAAATCGTAGTCGTCGCCCCAGCGTTCCAGGAAGTCGCGGATATTGCCCGCCTTGAAGCCTTCATTGCTGCTGCGGCGGCGATAGTGCAGCGCCGCCCCCTCGCCGAGCTCGGCCCGCCAGCCGGCGAACAGCGCCTCTTCCTCGGCGGCGATCTCCGGCCGCGTGGTGTCGGACAGCACGAACCAGGCGAAGGCGTCGCCCGCGCCGCTGGCGGCAAGTTCGCCCTGCATGGCGCGCAGCCGCGCGAAGGCGCGGGCGGGGTCCTCGTTGCGCAGCGTCATTGCCATCGCGACACGCGCGCCGACCGGCACGTCGTCCGCCACCCGCGCGGCATAGGGATAGACCGCGCGGCTCGCATCGCCCGGGCCGTGCAGGAGCCACAGGCCGATGACCGCGTTCCAGAAGCCGAGAATGGTCCACGGCGTGGAAAGGCAGAAGGCCAGCAGCAGCAGACCGTCCAGCACGCTGAAGCCGCCATGGCCGAGGAGATGGGCGAAGAGGGCGACGAAACCGGCATAGGTCACGCCGATGAGTGTCGCGACCAATACCCGCCGCAGCAGGAGCTGCCGCGCCGACTGCACGCCGGTCGGCGTCCGGTGCTGCGCAAGGTCCGCGGCTATGAAACGCGGCTCGGCGATGTTTTCATCCACACTCATGCGGCCCTCGGCTCGTCGAACGCGAACAGCCCCAAGGGCCGCTTCCGGGTCCTTTGTACGCGGCCCGTCGCGCGCGGTTCACGCGCATCTGGGGATCTAACCGGACCGTGATGCTGTTATGCACGCGAATGAGGGCAAGGGGTGGCAGGCGCGATGGACGGCATGCGGGAGATGAGCGCGCAGCTCTGGTGCGTGGCGCCGGGGGTCTATGAGCGGCGAGACGTCCCGCTGGGCCCGCGCGGCGCCGACATGCTCACCGTTCGCGCCCTCGTCTCGGCGGTGAGCCGCGGCACGGAACGGCTGGTGCTGGAGGGGGCCGTGCCGGCGAGCGAGCATCGGCGCATGCGGGCGCCGTTCCAGAACGGGGATTTCCCCTTCCCGGTGCAGTACGGCTACCAGAGCGTCGGCGTGGTCGAGGCCGGGCCGGCGGAGTGGATCGGCCGCACCGTCTTCGCGCTCCATCCCCATCAGGACCGCTATCGTCTCCCCCTTGCGGCGGCGATGCCGGTGCCGGAGGGCCTGCCGCCCGCGCGTGCCGCGCTGGCGGCGAACATGGAAACGGCGCTCAATGCGGTGTGGGATTCCGGCGCCGGGCCGGGGGACCGCATCACCATCGTCGGCGGCGGCGTGGTCGGGCTGCTGCTCGCCGCGCTCACCGCGGGGCTGCCCGGCGCGGAAGTGACGCTGGTGGACGTGAACCCTGCGCGGGCCGCGCTGGCGGAGGCCTTCGGTACGGCCTTCGCGACGCCGGACGCGGTCGGCGACGAGGCCGACCTCGTCTTCCATACCAGCGCCAGCGGCGAAGGCCTCGCCACCGCTCTGGCGGCGGCGGCCTTCGAGGCCAAGGTGGTGGAGGTGAGCTGGTATGGCGGCCATGCTCCCGCCGTGCCGCTGGGCGAGGCTTTCCACAGCCGGCGGCTGCAACTGATCGGCTCGCAGGTGGGTTCCGTATCTCCATCACGGCGGCCGCGCTGGTCGCATGCACGCCGGCTGACCAAGGCCCTCGCTCTGCTCGACGATGCGCGGCTCGACCGATTGGTCACGCATGTCGTCCCGTTCGACGAGGCGCCGGAAAGGCTGCCGCCACTTCTGACCGGGGGCGAGGACGCGCTCGCGATCCTGCTCGATTACCGATGAGGGATGCCATGTACTGTGTCGAAGTCCGCGATCGCATCATGATCGCCCATTCGCTGCCCGATCCGTTCTTCGGCCCGGCGCAGGGCCTGCACGGCGCGACCTTCGTGGTCGACGTCGCCTTCTATCGCGAGACGCTGACGGCGCAGAACGTGGTGGTCGATATCGGCGCCGCGCACGATGTGCTGAAGACGACGCTGGCACCGCTCGCCTACCAGAATCTCGACGCGCTGCCGCCGTTTGCCGGCAAACTCACCACCACCGAATTTCTCGCCCGTCACATCTTCGACGCCATTGCCGCCGCGGCCAGGAGCGGCGCGCTGGGCGAGGACGGGCACGGGCTGGCGAAAATCCGCGTGACGCTGCACGAAACCGACCTCGCCCGCGCCAGCTTCGAAGCCGGTCTCTCCTGAGGTCGCCGCGTGGACGCGTTCGCCTTCGCCATTCCCGGCGACATCGGCCTGCCCACCGGCGGCTATGCCTATGACCGCCGGGTGATCGCGGAAGCTCCTGCCGCGGGCGGGACGCTCGCGCATGTCGCGCTGCCGGCGGGCTTTCCCTTCCCCTCGCGCGCGGAAGTCCAGGCCAGCGCTCAGGCGCTCGCCGCCCTTCCGCCCGGACAGAAGGTGCTGATCGATGGCCTCGCGCTCGGCGCGCTGCCCGCGCCCGTGCTAGCCGGGCTGGCGCGGCCGGTGGCGGCGCTGGTGCATCATCCGCTGGCGCTGGAGAGCGGGCTCAGCGCGCGCGAGCAGGCGGCGCTGTTCGCCAGCGAGACGGCGGCGCTCGCGCAGGTGGCGGCGGTGATCGCCACCAGCCCCGCCACCGCCCGCGTCCTCGCGCAGGACTACGGGGTGCCGCAAGCGCGGCTCAGCGTCGCCCTGCCCGGCACCGAC
>JAEYTJ010000326.1 GCA_023434095.1 Pseudomonadota bacterium
CTCATAGGCCAGCAGCCGCCGCGCATGGGCGACGAGGCGCTCGCCCGTCTCGGTGAGCGAGATGCCGCGCCGCGAGCGCTCCAGCAGCCTCACCCCCAGATTGTCCTCGAGCTGGGCGATGCGGGCCGATACCGCCGACTGGGTGCGCCCGACGCGCTCCGCCGCGGCCGTGAACCCGCCGGTGTCGACGATGGCGATCAGCATGCCCAGCGATTCGGTGTCGAGATGTCGCATCGCGCCCTCCGGTCCGCCGGATGAGTATTGCTGCGCCCTGAGGGGCGCGCCGGGGGTTATATCAGAAACCCTGATGGAATGACAAAATAAACTCGCTTTCGCGATTTCAAATGGCGCGGTAGACGATATATCCGGCGCCTGCCGACCCAATTCCGCACCAGCCTTGACGCCGGTGCCGGTGGCGGCACGGCTTCGATGCACCGTCTCCCAATCGTTTCTGCACCTGTCGAGTTCGGCAATGTCTCCGCCTCCTGCCGCCGCCATCGCGCCTTCGCTCGAGCTTCTTCCCGTCGCTGCGCCGTCCGTGGTCCGCGAGACGCAGCTGCGCCGGCAGGCATTTTTCGCCGTGATCCTGGCGGCGGCGTGCATCGGCTTCTCGGCACCGCTGGTGCGTCTTGCCGATGCCGGGCCGGCGGCCATCGGTTTCTGGCGCCTGTTCTTCGCCCTGGGACCCGCGCTGGTCTGGGCCTATGCCGAGCACCGCTCCCGCGTCCGCCAGGCCCGCCTGGTCGGCACCGTCGCGCTGCGTCCCTCGCTGCGGCAGGTGCTGCTGGCCATGCTGGCCGGGTTGTTCTTCGGCGCTGACCTCATCGTCTTCCACAAGGGGCTGGCGCTGACCAGCACCGCGAACGCGCTGCTGCTCGGCAACCTGGCCGTGGTGTTCGTGTTCGTCTTCGGCTGGCTGATCCTGCGCGAGCGGCCGACGCGCGGGCTGCTGATCGCGCTGGCGCTGGCGCTTGCCGGGACGGCCATCATCATCGGGTCGAGCGCCGTGGGAGGAAGCCATGCCGGCAGCCGCCCGGTGAGCGTGGCGGGCGACCTGCTCTGCGTCGGCGCCGCGCTGGCCTATGCCGGCTACATGCTGGTGACCCGCGCGGTGCGCCGGGCGGGGCGCGGCGATGCGGTGCCGCTCGGCGGCGGCATGGTCTCGCTGGTGGCCAGCGCGACCGGGGCCGTCGTCTGCCTGGTCTGGGCGGTCGCGACCGGAGAAGTGCTGGTTCCCCAGTCGCTGCAGGGCCTGCTGGCGGTGATCGGTCTCGGGCTGATCGCCCATGCCACCGGGCAGGGGCTGGCCACCTTCGCGCTGGGCCGGCTGCCGGCAGGGGTGATCTCGGTCGTGCTGCTGCTGCAGATCGTCGTCGGCACCACCCTGGCGGGTCTTCTTTTCGGTGAGTTCCCCTCGCTGGTGGTTCTCGCGGGCGGGCTGCTGGTGGTGGCCGGCGTGACCACGGCACGGCCGAACTGAGTCTCCCGGAGCCGACGGGCTTGCGCGCCGGCGCCGACGGGACTACCTCGTGCCGTCAGTCAAGGAGCACGACGATGCAGCCCAATCCGTTCGGTGGCGTGATCGAGAATCTGACGGTCGATGAGGTGAAGGCCGGCCTCGAGGACGGCACCATCCTCCTCGTCGATGTGCGGGAGCCGAGCGAGCTGGCCGCCGAACGCATTCCCGGCGCGGTCGAGTTCCCGCTGTCGACCTTCGACGCGGCGGCGCTGCCGGACCCCGGCGCGAAGACGCTGGTGTTCTCCTGCCGCTCCGGCCAGCGCTCGCAGAAGGCTGCCGCCGCCGCGCAGGCCGCCGGCCTCGATCTTCACCGCCACATGGCGGGCGGCATTCTCGCCTGGAAGGAAGCCGGCTTTCCGACCGACAAGGACTGAAGCGGAGCGGCGCGCGGCGGAAACGCGCCGGACGCGCCCCGCCGAGCCGTCGGCTATTGCGTCAGCCGGCCGACGACCTGCGCCGTTGCCTCGATCAGCCGCTCGACCTGTGCCTCCGAGGTGGACGGCGAGGCGAGCATCATGTCGTGGAAGGGCGAGATCAGCACCCCGCGCACCAGCAAAGCGAGATGCGTCGTCGCCTCCAGCGCCGGGTAATGCGCGCCCTTGGCCTGCCGCCCATCGGTGAGGGGCGCGGGCGCGCGCACCACTTCCACACGCGCGCCGCAGCGGGCGACGTGCCAGGGCAGGCGCGCCTCGCTCAGCACCTGGGCCAGCCCCGCCTCCATGCGGTCGGCGAGCCGGTTCATATGCGCATAGGCCGCGTCGGTGGCGACCTCTTCGAGGTTGGCGCGCAGCGCGGCGAGCTGGAGCGGGCTGCCGGACAGGGTGGTGCCCATGCCGGAATGGCCGTCCGGCCGGTTGATGCGGGCGGTGCGGAAGCGCTCCGCCACCTCTTCGCTCATCCCCCACACCGCGGCGGGAACGCCGCCGGCCACCGCCTTGCCGGCGACGAACATGTCCGGTTCCAGGCCGTAGGCCCTGACGTAGCCGCCGGGGCCGGTGGAGAGCGTGTGTGTCTCGTCGATCAGCAGCAGCGTGCCGTGCCGGCGGGTGATTTCGCGCAGCCCCTCATGGAAGCCGGGGCGTGGCAGCACCATGGCGCAGTTGGTCATGACCGGCTCGGTGATGACGCAGGCGACGGTGCGGTCGGCCAGCGCCGCTTCCAGCGCGTCGAGATCGTTGAACGGTACGACGCGGGTGAGCTGGGAGAGGTCGCGCGGCTCGCCCATCAGAGCGGGGCGGTTGCCAGCGCGCCCGTCCGGGCCGATCTCGACGAAGGTTTCGTCCACCGCGCCATGATAGGCGCCGTCGAAGACGAGGATGCGTGGGCGGCCGGTGGCGGCGCGGGCGGCCCGAAGGGCGAAGCGGTTGGCATCGGTCGCGGTGGTGGCGATCTGCCAGTAGGGCAGGCCGAAGCGGGCGCTCAGCAGGTCGCCGACGACGGCCGCATCCGGGCTCGGCAGCATGGTGGCGAGGCCGCGCTGCGCCTGCCGCGCCAGCGCTTCCGCTACCGGCACCGGGCCGTGGCCGAACAGCGAGGCGGTGTCGCCGAGGCAGAAATCGTCATAGCCGTGGCCGTCGACATCCACCAGCCGGGCGCCGCTGGCCTCGGCGATGACCAGCGGCACGGGGGTCGACCAGTCGACCATCCAGTGCATGGGCACGCCGTCCAGCAGATGGGCGGCGGCCTCGGCGGCGGCTCGGGTCTTCGGGCGCGTGCCGAGATAGAGCGCTTCCGCTTCCGCCCGCAGCGCGGCGGTGCGGGCCGGGCTGACGCCCGGTCCTTCGGCGAAGGAGGTCACGGCATTCATGTCCGGGCTCGTGCGTTGTGCGGGCGCCAGAGCGCCCCGTGGGGCGCATCTAAGCATGTTTCGGTACCGGGCGCCGCGCCTAGCGGACCCAGCCCCAGCGCTTGAGCTCGGCGAAGGTCTCGTCCAGCGTCCTGCGGGCGCGGGCGACGAGTTCGTCGCACTCTTCATGCGAGATGACGAGCGGCGGGGCGATGATCAGCCGGTCGCGCACGGCGCGCATGACGAGGTTGTTCTTGAAGGAGAAGTCGCGCGCCAGCGTGCCGACCTTGCCGACATCGGGGAACTTGGTGCGCCCGAGCTTGTCCGGCGTCAGCTCCAGCGCGCCGACGAGGCCGACCATCGGCGCCTCGCCGACCAGCGGGTGCTCGGCCAGCGCGCTCCAGCGGGCCTTGAGATAGGGGCCGACATCGTTGGCGACGCGGCCCACCAGATCCTCGCGCTGCATGATGGCGAGATTGGCCAGCGCGGCGGCGCAGGCGGCCGGGTGGCCGGAATAGGTGTAGCCGTGGTTGAAGTCGCCGCCCTCGTGGAGCACGTCGGCAACGCGGTCGGCCACCATCACCCCGCCGAGCGGCATGTAGCCCGACGTGATGCCCTTGGCCATGACCAGAATGTCCGGCTCGGTGCCGAAGGTCTCGCAGCCGAACCAGTTGCCCGTCCGCCCGAAGCCGCAGATCACCTCGTCGGAGATGAACAGGATGTCGCGTTCGCGGCAGATGCGGGCGATTTCCGGCCAGTAGCTGGCGGGCGGGATGATGACGCCGCCCGCGCCCTGCACCGGCTCGGCGATGAAGGCGGCAATGCGGTCCTCGCCCATGGCGTCGATGGTGGCTTCCAGCGCCCGGGCAGTGCGCAGGCCGAACTCCTCCGGAGTCTCGCCCTGGCGGGCCTCGCCCCAGAAATAGGGCTGGGGGATGTGGAGGATGTCGGGAATGACCGCGCTCTGCCCGTGCATCGGCGCCATGCCGCCGAGGCTGCCGGCGGCGACGGTGGAGCCGTGATAGGCATTGCGGCGCGAGATGATGATCTTCTTCTCCGGCTTCTCCTTGATCTGGAAATAGCGGCG
>JAEYTJ010000332.1 GCA_023434095.1 Pseudomonadota bacterium
GGCGTGGCCGGTCGGCGGGAAGCGCGAGCGGCGCCGGCGGGTCGGCGACCAGGGCCTGCCAATGCGCCGCCGCCTCGGGGTCCGCCGCCGCGTCTCGGGCAAAGGTGGCGAAGCGCGCATAGGCCGACGGCGCGGTCAGCGCCGCCTCGGTGCGGGAAAGGCGCGCGGAATAGAGCTGGCCGAGTTCATTGGCCAGCACCTGCATCGACCAGCCATCGGTGACGATATGCGGCTGGATCAGTGCCAGCGCGGTCTCTCCGCCGCAGCGCAGCAGCCCCGTCCGGAGCTGCCCGGCGCGGGCGAGATCGAACGGCCGCGCCGCCGCCGCGCGCACCCAGGCGGCCAGCGCCACCTCGTCGGCGACATCGGCCTCCTCCAGCGCCACGCCGGCCTCCGGCTCGATCACCGCCGTGCCGCCCCCTTCCTCGAAACGCATGCGCAGGCTGTCATGGCGCGCCACGAGATCGGCCAGCGCCGCCTTCAGCGCCGCCGGATCAAGCGGGCCGGACAGGCGCAGCACCAGCGACTGATTATAGGCCGCGGCGCTTTCCGGGCTGAAGGCCGCGAGCGTCCATAACGCCTGCTGGCCGGGCGGAGTGGGAAAGCGGTGGGCCTCCGCCGGCGGACGCGGCGGCAGGGCGGCGCCGCCCATCAGGCCGACGGCGGCGAGGGCGCGCGCGCTCTCGCGCACCGCCCGCGCCACCTTGTCGAGATCCTCCTCGCTATGGGCGGTGGAGAGAAAGCAGGTGCGCCCCTCCCACACATAGACGCCGCGCGAGATCAGCTGGCTGTAGAACAGGTCGCTGGCGCCGGAAAAGCGCAGCACGGAGGAGAAGTGCTCCACCCTGAGCGGGCTGCCGTCTTCCTCCAGCCCCGCGTTCAGGGACGCGCAAAGCGCCTGCGTGCGGGCGTTCAGCCGTTCCTGCAGCGCCGGCCCGGCGGCGTCGAGATGGGTGAGCATGGCGGTCGCCGCCGCCATGGCGAGCGGATTCTTGTTGAAGGTGCCGGCGAAGAAGGTGCGCTCCGCCTTCGGCCCACCGGCGCCTTCCAGCGGCCAGACGCCGCCGTCTATGCCGTCGAGAAAGGCGCTGCGGCCGGAGACGACGCCGATCGGCAGACCGCCGCCGACAATCTTGCCATAGGTGACGAGATCGGCGCGCACCCCGGCCCAGGCCTGCGCCCCGCCGGCGGCGACGCGGAAGCCGAGCAGCACCTCGTCGAAGATCAGCGCCGCGCCGACGCGGGAGGTGAAGGAACGCAGCCAGCGCAGGAATTCGCGCGGCTGCAGGCCCGGACGGCGGCTCTGCACCGGCTCGACGATGACCGCCGCCAGCCGGTCGCCCAGCGCGTCGAGCGCCATCTGGCTGCCTTCGGGGTCGGCATAGTCGAGCACCACAACGTCGGCCATCATGCCGGGCGGGGTGCCGCTGGCGAGCGGCAGGCTGGCGCCATCGCTGCCGGAACGCGCCAGCGTGCCGTCGAAATGGCCGTGATAGGAACCGGCGAACATGGCCACCAGCGGGCGGCCGGTGGCGTGGCGGGCGAGGCGCAGCGCGGTCATCACCGCCTCGGTGCCGGTGTTGCAGAACAGCACCCGCTCATTGCCGGTGAGCCTGGCGATGAGCGCGGCGGCGGCGCCGGCCTTTTCCGCCTGCGGGCCGAGGAACAGACCCTGCTCGGCGATTTGGCGCTGGATCGCCTCCACCACCATGGGCGGGTTGTGGCCGAGCAGTTGCACGCCGAACCCCATGGTGAGGTCGACATAGTCATTGCCGTCGGCGTCGACGACATGGCTGCCCTGCCCCTTCACGCCGATGATCGGGTAGAGCAGCGACTTGGTCTCCGCGCGGAAGCCCGCCACCGCCCGGCTGTCCGCGAGCACCGCGCCGAAGGCTTTGCGCTGGCGGCGGGAGGCGCCGTGCGCCGCGCCGTAGCGGGCGGCGAAATCGGCGATGAAGCCGGCCGCTTCGGGGCTCAGCGGCTCGGCCGGCGCGGCGGGAGCAGGACGTGCGGGCGGGAGGACAGGGCTGGACAGGCGAGCCTCCGTCGCCGCGTTGTTGGCGGCCATGGTCGCAAGGGTGGCGAGCGGAGCGGATGGGGCGGCGGCGAGGGCGGGGCCTTTCGCCTCCACCTCGCGCAGCACCCGCTCCAGGAGCGCCCGCGGCGTGGTGAGGGTGGTGAACAGGTCGCGGCGCGGGATCACCACCTTCCAGCGCCGCTCCAGCGTGGAAAGCGCCTCGGCCAGGGCGAGCGAATCCACGCCCAGCGTGAAGAAGCCGGCATCGCCCGCCAGCGCCGCCTCGCTCAGCTGCAGGCTGCGCCGCAGGCTGGTGGCGATGGCGGCGCGGATGGCCTCCCGGTCCGGCGCGGGGGTGGCAGGCATGGGGGCGTCTTCCATCGCGGGCAGCGCCGAGGCGGATGCCGCTTCCCTGTGGCGCGCCGGCGCGTCCACCCAGTGGCGCTCTTTCGCGAAAGGATAGGGCGGCAGATGGGCACGGCGCGCCCCGCTGACCGGCCACGCGACCTCCACCCCGGCGACGAACAAGCGGCACAGCGCCAGCGCCAGCGTTTCGCCCGCCGCCCGGTTGCGGCGCATGGTGGGAACGAAGCGCGTGTCGCGCCCCTCGAAGCCTGACGCGCGCTGGGCGAAACCGACCAGCGTCGCGGCCGGGCCGATTTCCACCACCACCTGCACGCCCTCGCCCGCCATGGTGTCGAGCCCGGCCTCGAAGCGCACCGGCTGGCGGATCTGCCGGCCCCAATAGGCGGGGTCGCACAGATCGGCAGCGAGATCGCCGGTGACGTTGGACACGACCGGCAGGCGCGGCACGGCGAGCGTCGCCGCGCGCACCTTCTCCGCGAACGGCGCAACTGCCGCGTCCATAAGGTGGGAATGGAAAGCGTGGCTGGTGACGATGCGCTGGCTGCGGATGCCTTCCGCATCCAGCGCGGCGAGCACTTCCGTGATAACGTCACCCGGCCCGGAGAGCACCACCTCCTCCGGCGCGTTGAGCGCGGCGATGTCGAGCCGGTCGCCAAAACCTTCCAGCAGCGGGACAAGGCGTTCCAGCGGCGCGAACACCGCCGCCATTTCGCCGCCCGGCGGAAGCGCGCCCATCAGCGCGCCGCGCGCGGCGACGAGGTCGAGCGCCGCCTCGAAGGGCAGCACCCCGGCGAGACAGGCGGCCGACCATTCGCCGAGGCTGTGGCCGGCGACAAGGTCCGGGGCGATGCCGAAGGCGGCGAGCCGCTCGGCCAGCGCCATTTCCAGCACGAACAGCGCCGGCTGCACCTCGGCGGTGCCGGTCAGCGGCGGGCCTGCCGTATCGAACATCCGCGCGGCGAGATCGATGCCGAGCTGCGCCCCCGCGGCGTCAATGCGGGCACGAAAGGCCGGATCGGCCTCATAGAGGTCCGCCGCCATGCCCGGCCACTGGCTGCCCTGCCCGGAAAACAGGAAGGCGATCTTCGGCCGTTCGGGCAGCGCCTGCCCCACGGCGCCGGCCAGCGGCGCCTCGCCCTCGGCGATGGCGCGAAGACCGGCAAGCGCCTCCTCACGGGTACGGGCGAGGCAGGCGCCGCGATGGAGAAAGCGCCCGCGCCCGGTGGCGAGCGCCGCTGCCATGCCGGCGAGCGATATCTGCGGATCGGCGGCGAGGTGGTCGGCGAGCCCCGCGGCCACGCGGCGCAGCGCCGGCGCATCGGGCGCGGAGAAGGCGAGCACGGTGGGCAGCGATCCCGCAGCGGGCTCCTCGGGTTGGGGCGGGGCTTCTTCCAGAACGAGATGGGCATTGGTGCCGGAAAAGCCGAAGCTGCTCACGCCGGCGCGGCGCGGCTCGCCGGCGGGCCAGTCCTGCGTCTCGGCAGCGACGCGCACGGGCAATTCATCCCAGGCGATGCGCGGATTGGGCTGCATCTGGTGCAGCGTCCCCGGCAGCCGGCCGGCCTCCAGCGCCAGCACCATCTTGATGAGGCCGGCAATGCCGGCAGCGGCTTCGAGGTGGCCGATATTGGTCTTGGCGGAGCCCAGCAGCAGCTTCTCGGTGCGCAGCAGTCCATAGGCGGCGGCGAGCGCCTGCACCTCGATCGGATCGCCCAGCGGCGTGCCGGTGCCGTGGCATTCGACCGCCTGCACCTGCGCCGCCGAGAGGCCCGCATCGGCCAAGGCGGCGGCGATCACGGTGCGCTGGGCCGCGCCATTGGGCGCGGTGAGCGCGCTCGAATGGCCGTCATGATTGATGGCGGAGCCGCGGATGACGGCGCGGATGGCGTCGCCGTCGCGCAGCGCGTCGGCAAGGCGCTTCAACACCACCAGCCCGCCACCCTCGCCGCGCACATAGCCATCGGCGGCGGCGTCGAAGGTGCGGCAGGCATGGCCGGGGCCGAGCATGCCCGCGGCGGCGAGCGCGGCAGTGACATCGGCGTCGAGCGTCAGGTTCACCCCGCCCGCCAGAGCGAGGTCGCATTCGGCGCCGCGCAGCGCCTTGCAGGCTGCGTGCACCGCAACCAGCGAGGAGGAACAGGCGGTGTCGAGGACCAGCGCCGGGCCGGTGACATCGAGCCAATGGGCGATGCGGCCGGCGGCGATCGAGCCGGCATTCCCCAGAATGGCGGCGGGCGAGAGCGCGTCGGTCGCTTGAAAGCGGCCTTCATACTCATTGGCGCCGAGGCCGAGGAACACCCCGGTGGCCCGGGGGCGTCGCCGTGCATCGGCATAGCCGGCATCTTCCAGCGCCTGCCAGGCGAGCATCAGTGCGAGACGATGCTGCGGGTCCATCGCCTCGGCCTCGGCCGGCCGGAGGCCGAAGAAGCCGGGGTCGAAGCACTCCACAGCTTCGATATAGCCGCCGGGCGGCAGGCCCTCGCGCCCCGGCCGGGCGGCGGGGGCGGGGCGAACGGCGTCGCGACCCTCGAACAGCAGCCGACCATAGGCCTGCGCGCTCTCCGCGTCGGCGAAACGGGCGGCAAGGCCGACGATGGCCACCGGCGCACGGGCGCGCGCGGTCTCGGCCCGCAGCGCGTCGATGCGCCCTTCCAGCGCCAGCATCAGATCGGTCACCTGCTCGGGATGCAGCCGGCTGAGGCGCGTGAGAAGGCCCGCCCGCCGCTCGTCACTCGTGGCCACGGCCGCCTCCTTCGATCATCGACAACAGCTCTTCCAGATCGCCGCCACCGCCCGGCGGCGGGGCTGTTGTCGAGGCGGAGGCTTGCGCCGGGCTCGCCGATGGGGCGCCGGCGAGATGTGCCACCATGGCGTTGATGGTGGGATGGTCGAAGGCCAGCGTCTGCGGCAGGGCGCGGCCGAGATGGGCGCCGAGGGCGCCGGCGAGGTCCACCGCATCGATCGAGGTAAGCCCGAGTTCCCCGACGCCGCGATCCACCGCCATGGCGGAAACCGGCAGGGAAAGCCGCTGTGCCAGCCAGTCGCGCAGCCAGCGTTCCAGCGCGGGAGGCTCCACCGAGCGCGGCACCGCCCGGGCCTTGACCGGCTCGGGCGCTCGGGCTTCGTCCAGCGCCTCCTGCCGGGCGCTGCGCCACTCCGCGATCACGGGCAGCGCGCCGTCGCGCCAGGCCTGGCGGTTGGCGGCGCGCTGGATCTTGCCGCTGGAGGTGCGCAGCACCGCGCCGGGCTCGACCAGCACGATGCGCGAGAGCTGGAGCTCCAGCGTCTGCCACACCGCCGCGCTGATGGCGCTGAACAGCGGCGCGGGATCGGTGCGCCGCTGGGTGCGCTCCAGTTCCTGCACCAGCACCACCTGCTCGCCGCCAGCCGCGCCGACGAGGCCGAAGGCCGCGCCGCCGCCCGCCCGCAGCGCGGGATTCGCGCCTTGCGCCACACGCTCGATATCCTGCGGGTAGTGGTTGGAGCCCGAGAGGATGATGAGATCCTTGATGCGGCCGGTGACGCAGAGTTCGTCGCCGATCATTGCCCCGAGATCGCCGGTGCGCAGATAGCCCGTCGGGTCGTCCCCGCCGGCAAGGCGCACGCCGAAGGTGGCGGCGCTCTCCTCCGAACGCCGCCAGTAGCCGCGCGCGATGGTGGGTCCGCCGAGCCAGATTTCGCCGACGCGGTCGGGCGGCTGGCGCCTCCCGGTGTCGGGGTCGACGATGGCGACGCTCACATCCTCCAGCGGCGTGCCGCAGCCCGGGATGACGCTTATGCGGGGCGCCCCGCCGGCCGGCGCCACGCGCCCGGCTTCCAGCGCGCCGGCGTCGAGCGGAAACAGCCGGGGCGCCACGCCGACGGGGCTGGCGGTGACGGCGAGGGTGGATTCGGCCAGCCCATAGGCCGGGGCAAAGGTCTCGCAGCGGAAACCGTGCGGGGCGAAGGCGGCGGCGAAGTCCTCCATCGCCTGCGGATCGATCGGCTCGGCGGCGTTCATCGCCATGACGAGCGAGGACAGGTCGAGCCCCTCCCGCGCCTCGGGCGGGATGCGGCGGGCGCACAGGTCGTAGGCGAAGCTCGGCGCGGCCGTATGGGTGCCGCGGAAGCGGCTGATCGCCTCCAGCCACAGCACCGGGCGCTGCAGGAAGCTGTTCGGCGCCATCTGCACCACCGGGCAGCCGGAGTACAGCGTCTGCAGCAGCCCGAAGATCAGGCCGAGATCGTGGAAGGCCGGCAGCCAGGTGACCATGGTGCTCGCCGGCGACAGGCCCCACGCCGCCTCCATCCGCGCCATGTCGGCCATGAGATTGGCATGGC
>JAEYTJ010000363.1 GCA_023434095.1 Pseudomonadota bacterium
CGGAAAGGTCCGGGTCCCACCAGACATGGTAGGCGTCGAGCGCAATGCCGATGCCGCCCGCATTGTCGGGGTCGAGGCGGGCGCACAGATCGAGCGCCTGCGCCAGCGTGTTCACGCAGCTTCGGTCGGCCGCGTACATCGGGTGAAGCGGCTCGATGGCGATGGGCACACCGAGGGCGCGCGCCTCCGCCAGCAGTTGGCCGAGGCCTTCCTCGACCTGTGCGCGGGCATCCGCAATATTGCGGCTGCCGCCCGCAAGCCCTCCGGCGACGATGACGAAACACGCCGCACCCAGCGTCGCGGCATCCGCCAGAGCCCGCCGGTTCTCTTCCAGCTGCGCGCGTCGTGCCGCAGCCGTCTCGGCGGGGATCGCCGTGCTGCGGCAATAGCCGGAGACGGCAAGGCCCGCCTCGCGTATCTGCCGGGCGAGCGCGTTAACATTGCCGCCCTCGACTTCCCGGCGCCACGGGGCGATGGCACCGAAGCCATGGCGGGCCACCTGCTCGACGACGCGGCCGATCGGCTCCTTGTAGCCGAGGGTCGCCGTGTTGATGGCGCAGCGCTGCGGTGTCAGCGTCATGGATGCGGCAGCCCGAAGAAATCGCAGATCGCGTCGACCTGCCCCTCCAGCATCGGGGCGCCGGCATGGGTGAGGCAGCCCCGGCGGCCGGCTTCCTCCAGCAGCGGCGTCACCGCCGGCTTGAGGATGATATCGACGACGAGCGTGCCGGCGGCGAGCCGCTCGACGGCCACCGGAAACGGATCGTCGGGCCGCATGCCGACCGAGGTGCAGTTGATCACCACGTCGAAGTCGGCGGGATCGGGCGCACCGGCGTCGGCCTCGCTCCGGGGAGCGGCCCGCCTCAGCTCCGCCGCCACCGCCTCGGCCCGCGCGGGATCGACGTCGAAGAGGCGCAGATGCGCGGGGGCCTCGTCGAGCACCGCATGCGCCACGGCGCGCCCGGCGCCGCCGGCGCCGACGATGAGAACCCGGCGGCCGGCCAGCACATGGCCCCGGGCCTGCAGGCCGCGGACGAAGCCTATGCCGTCGAAATTGTCTCCCGCGAGCCGGCCGTCGCTCTTGCGGATGGCGTTCACCGCGCCGATCCGGCGTCCCATCGGTCCGATGTCATCGATCAACCCGGCAATCGCGATCTTGTGCGGCTCGGTGACGATGAGGCCGTCGAAATTGAGCGTGCGGCGGAACATGCGGACGAGGTCGCCGAGATCGTCCGGCGCGACATGCAGCGGCACGAGGACCGCTTCGACGCCGAGTCGCCGGAACGCCGCGTTGAACAGGCCCGGCGAGCCGACCTGCGCGATCGGGTCGCCGACGATGGCGTAGAGCCGTGTGGCGCCCGAAAGCGGCAGCGGCAGGCCGGCCAGATCGGGAAGCCGGGCGGGGCTCACGCCGCGATCCCGCGCACGGACATCGCCGCCTGCATGCGCCGCACGGCCCGCTCCGGCTCTGCGAGCAGGCCGGTTGCGTCGGCCATCCGGAAGATGTTGGCGAGGTGCACCGCCGAGCGCGCGCTCTCCAGCCCGCCGGCCATGGTGAAATGGTCCTGATGGCCGTTGAGATAGGCCATGAAGACCACGCCGGTCTTGTAGAACTGCGTCGGCGCGGCGAAGAGGTGCCGCGAGAGGGCTTCCGTCGGCGTGAGGAGGGCGCGATATCCCTCGGTATCGCCTTCCGCCAGACGGCCCAAAGCGGCGGAGGCTGCAGGGGCAATGGCATCGAAGGCGCCGAGCAGCGCGTGCGAATGATGGGTGCCGTCGCCCTCGATCAGCGCGACATAGTTGAAGTCGTCGCCCGTATACATCCGCACGCCGTCCGGAAGGCGCCGGCGGAGCGCGATCTCGTGGGCGGCCTCCAGCAGGGAAATCTTGATGCCGTCCACCTTGCCGGCATGGGCGCCGATGATGCCGGCCACGACCTCCATGGCGCCGGGAATATCCGGGGCACCCCAGTATCCCGCCAGCGCGGGATCGAACATGTCGCCGAGCCAATGCAGCACGACGGGCCGGCTGACCTGCCGCAGCAGCCGGTCATAGACGGCGATGTAATCGTCGGGCCCTTTGGCGACGCGGGCGAGCGCGCGCGAGGCCATGAGCACGAGACGGCTGCCGGTGGCCTCGATCGCCTCGATCTGCTCCTCATAGGCGCGCACCACGTCGTCCAGCGAGCGCGCATCGGTCGGCGCCAGCTGATCGGTGCCGCAGCCGGAGACGACAAGCCGGTCGGGTCCAGCAGCGGCGCTGGTCCGGCGGATCAGTTCGAGCGAGGTCGGCCAGTCCACGCCCATGCCACGCTGGGCGGTGTCCATCGCCTCGGCGATGCCGAGCCCGAGGCTCCACAGATGCTCGCGGAACGCCAACGTGCGCTCCCAGTCGACCACGGTCTTCACCGCAGGGTCATAGGGCGCGCGCGGGTCGACGACGACATGGCCGGCCGCATAGGCGATGCGGGTGAACGGCCGCTGCGGCGCGGCCGCCGGCACGGGCGTGCCGGCGAGGCGGTAGGTCTCCAGCGTGCCGTCAGCGCGGGGAAGGCTGAGGGCGAGGCCGGAAGGGCCCGTCGCGATCTGTGTCATGGCGTTTTCCCTGCTGAGGTTCACGAGGCGGGGCAGAGCCGTTCGTGCACGCGCCATGCGCCGGGCATCTCGGCGGCGATGCCCATGGGCTCGGGACGGAAGAGCCGCGCATCCATGCGCGTGAGCGTCGAGGCGATGCGGGGCCGGAAGGCCATCTGGCCGAGCACGTCGCGTTCCAGATCGATGCCGGGCGCGATCTCGATCAGCTCGATGCCGTCATCGCCGGTGCGAAACACCGCGCGCTCGGTGACGAACAGCGTGGTCTGGCCGCGCGAGCGGCCATAGGGGCCGCTATAGGCGACCTGCTCGACCGCCTCGACGAATTTGCGGTGCTTGCCTTCCTCGACGATGACGAGCTCGCCATTCTCGGCCCGCACCTTCAGGCCTCCGGCGGTGAAGGTGCCGCCGAACACCATGGTGCGCGCGTTCTGGCTGATGTTGACGAAGCCGCCAATGCCGACGACGCGGCCGGCGAAGCGGCTGATGTTGACATTGCCGGCGCGGTCGACCTCCACCGCCGAGAGGAAGGCGATGTCGAGTCCGCCGCCGTCGTAGAAATCGAACTGGTAGGGCTGGTCGATCATCGCCCAGTAATTGCGTGCCGCGCCGGCATCGAGGCCGGAGGCCGGCGCGCCGCCGATCAACCCCTGCTCATTGGTCAGCACCACCTCGTCGAGAAGTCCCTCCTCGGCGCCCACAAGGCCGATGCCGGTGCAGATGCCCGAGCCGATATTGCAGACGGCACCGCGCCGCAGCTCCATGGCGCAGCGCCGGGCGACGATCTTGCGCTCGTCGAGCGGCAGGCGCGGGAAGCCTTCGAGCGGCATGCGCAGCTGGCCGGCGAAAGCGGGATCGAAGAAGGTCTGGTAGGTCTGCTTCTGTTCGGCATCGACCACCACCGCGTCCACCAGCATGCCCGGGATTTTCACCGCCTTGGCGGGCAGCGTGCCGCGCCGCGCGAGGCGCTTGACCTGGACGATCACCAGCCCGCCCAGCCGCCGCGTCGCCTGCGCCATGGAGAGCATCTCGCCGAAGATCGCCTCGTCCTCCATCGAGATGTTGCCGTCCTCGTCCGCAGTGGTCCCGCGCAGGAAGGCGACATCGATGGGGAAGGGCTTGTAGAACAGCCATTCGCGGTCCTTCAGCGTCACCAGCTCGACGAGATCCTCCGAGCAGGCCTTGCTCTGCTTGCCGCCGGCGAGGCGCGGATCGACGAAGGTGTGCAGGCCGACATGGGTCAATAGTCCCGGCCGGCCGGCGGCGATCTCGCGGATGAGCTGCGAGAGCGCGCCCTGGGGCAGCGTGTAGCACTCGATCGCGTCGCGGCTCGCCATGGCGGCGAGGGGCGGCGCGTCGACCACCGTGCCACAGACCACGCGGCGGATGAGGCCTTCATGGGCGAAGCGGGACGCGCCGGCCTCGCCGCGATTGCCGAGACCTACGGGGTGGATCGTGGTCAGGCGACGCGGCTGCTGCTCCGCCAGGAAACGCTGTTCGACGGCGGCGATGAGCGCTTCCGGAACGGCATGGCCGGACCCTGAACCGCCGATGAGAATCGTGTCGCCATCGCGCACGAGCGCCGCTGCGGCCGACGCCGTGAGGATCTTCATCCCGGAACTCCAGAAGGATGGAAGGCACCAACTGCCCATAAACTTACTTATCAGTAAGTCAGAATCCGACGATCCGCAAGCCTCACCGCGCGGGGCGCCCCCGGTCGCGCGTCGCCGGACGCGGGGCGGGCCGGCGGCCAAGGCAGCTCTGGAAAGGGGCCGGCGGCGCGACCGGCGGCGGCAAGGGGCGCGCCGGCACCGCGCGGAGCGGCGAAGCTACTCGGCCGCGGCTTCCGGCCGGCCGGCCGGCGCGTAGGCGGAGAGCACGACGCGCGAGAATGCCTCGAAGAACTGTTCGAGCCGCTCGAAATTGCCGGCATCCTGGGTGAAGACCGACGAGCTGTTGACGATGTTCACCAGCAGGAAGGCGATGTCGTCCAGCGGCGCGTCGGCGACGAGTTCGCCGCGGTCATAGGCGATCTGGACCGCGACGCGGACGGCCGCCTGCACATTGTCGGTGAAGGAGGCGAGCGATTCGCGCGCGCCCGGGCTCAGCACCTCGCCCTCCAGCCGCAGGCGCCCGATGAGGCTCCAGGGCTGCCCGCTTTTCCGCCCCCGGTTGAAGGCCTTGTAGCGGGTACGGTTGAAGACGGCGACGTCCATCAGCTTCTGCGGCAGCGAACGATCCGGCGCCTCCCAGATCTGCTTGTGCTTGGCGCAGGTGCTGGTCACGTAGTCCCGCACGACCTCTTCGACCAGCTTTTCCTTGTTGCCGAAATGGTAGTGGATATTGGTCGTGGTGATGTCGAGCCGGTCGGCGATATGGCGAAAGCTGGTGCCGTGATAGCCATGGCGGATCAGCAGTTCCGTTGCCACCTTCTTGATGTTGTCGCGCATCGGCAGGCGGCTCGTCGCCGCAGTCTCTCCGTCGGCCTTGCGCGCCATCGGCTGATAACTCCCCCTCACGCGTCGCGTTCGCGTGCTGCAAACAGATGAGCAAGCGGCGGCAATCGGTCAAGCCGACGCGCCGGCGCCGGCTCCTCGCCCCCCCATCATCAGCAGTGTCTGGCCTTCCTGCACCACCGCGCCGCTCTGGTTCACAACTTTAACGTCGAAGGTGACGATGCCTCGGTCCTCGCGGCGGGTTTCGCGCCTGGCCGCCACCTCGAAGCGCGCGGCGATGCGGTCGCCGATGAAGATGGGCGCCTTGAACGACCAGTTCCACGACAGCGTCGCGATGCCCTGCAGCCTGACCGGGCAACGGGTCTTCAGCCCGTCGATCAGGGCGAGACCCAGAAGGCCGTGGGCGATGCGGCCGGGGAAACCCTGTTCGCGTGCGAAATCCTCGTCCATGTGCACGTCGAACAGGTCGCCGGAGATGCCGGCATAGCCGACGATATGGGCCTCGGTGACGGTGACGCCGGAGGTGAGAAAGAACGCGCCGTCGGCGAGGTCGTCATAGCCGTAGAGGCCGGGGGGCAGCGCGCCGGCGGGCGAAAGAAGAGTCGTTGCGTCAACGGTCATGCGGCCTCTCCAGAAAACTTACTTATCGATAAGTAACTTTGCATTGACCGCCCGCGAGGTCAATGCTAGCTCTCTGGACGAGCGCCGGCCGGGCGAGGCCTAAGAGGCGCACTGGAAACGCAGTGCCACGCCTTGCCTCGGGTGGCGGCCCCCAAGATCGTGAGACCCTCTTCATGGCATCCGTGACCATCCGCGACGTCCACAAGAAGTTCGGGGAGACCCACATCCTGCGGGGCGTGTCGGTCGATATCGCGGACGGGGAGTTCGTCATCCTCGTCGGCCCTTCCGGCTGCGGAAAGTCCACCCTTCTGCGCACCATCGCCGGGCTGGAGAAGGCCACGGCCGGCGAAATCCGTATCGGCGCGCGCCTCGTCAACGACGTGTCGCCGAAGGACCGCGACATCGCCATGGTGTTCCAGAGCTACGCGCTCTACCCGCACATGTCGATCTACGAGAACATGGCCTTCGCCCTGTCGCTGCGCAGCGCGCCGAAGGAGGAAATCCGCCAGCGGGTGGAGAAGGCGGCGCAGATTCTCGGCCTCATGCCGCTGCTCGACCGCTATCCGCGCCAGCTGTCCGGGGGCCAGCGCCAGCGCGTCGCCATGGGGCGCGCCATCGTCCGCGACCCGCAGGTCTTCCTCTTCGACGAGCCGCTCTCCAATCTCGACGCCAAGCTGCGCGTCGCCATGCGGGCGGAAATCAAGGAACTGCAGCAGCGCCTCAAGACCACCACCGTCTATGTCACCCACGACCAGATCGAGGCCATGACCATGGCCGACAAGATCGTGGTGATGCGCGACGGGGTGATCGAGCAGATCGGCGCGCCGCTCGACCTCTATGACCGCCCGGAAAACCAGTTCGTCGCCGGCTTCATCGGCTCGCCCAGCATGAACTTCCTCGAAGGCCGGTTCGAGAACGGTACCTTTCGCGCCGGGGACCGGCTGGTGCTTCCGGCGGGCCGGCACTGGCAGGCGGCCCCGCAGGGCGAGGCAATCTATGGCGTGCGCCCCGAGCATTTCCGCATCGACGAGGCGGGCGTCGAGGCCGATGTCGTCGTCGTCGAGCCGACGGGATCGGAGACCGAGGTACTCGTCCGCGCCGGCGGTGCCGAGTTCAACTGCCTGTTCCGCAGCCGCGTTGCGGTCCGGCCGGGCGAGAAGATCCGCGTCCTGCCCGACGCGGACCAGGTGCATCTGTTCGACCGGACGACGGGGAGCCGCGTCAGCTGACGCGCACCGCCAACCGGGACGAAAGCGACCCGAAATTGACTTATCGATCAGTAAGTCTAGACTTCTCTGGCATGAGACGCGACAAGCGATGGGCCGCACCCTTGCCGCGCATTTGAAGCGTCCCGAGAAATGCGGATGCGAGATCGAAACCGGCCCAGCAACGGAGGAATGACAATGACGCTTTCCCTGCCGCGTCGCGCCCTGCTCATGGGGGCGGGTGCGCTCGCCCTCGCCTGCGGCCTGCTCCACCCCTTCGCCACGCTGGCGGCGGCCCAGGAAACGCTGGTGATCAACACCGATCGCAGCGGCGCCGGCCAGAAGGCGGCGATGAACAAGATCGTCGCCGATTTCGAGGCTGCCAATCCCGGCGTCAAAGTCACGGTCAATTACAGCGACGTCGAGTCCTACAAGACCTCGATCCGCAACTTCCTGGTCGCCAGCCCGCCGGACGTCGCCTTCTGGTTCACCGGTGCCCGCATGCGCGCCTTCACCAAGCGCGACCTGTTCGCCGACATGAGCGGCTTCTACGAGCAGAACAAGCTTGAGAAGCCGATGGAGCCCTTCCTTGCCGCCGTCACCGACAACGGCAAGCAGTACATGATGCCCACCAACTTCAACACCTGGGGCTTCTTCTACAACAAGGAGGTGTTCGCCAAGCTCGGTGTCGAGCCGCCCAAGACGTGGGACGAGCTGATGGCCGTTGCCGAAAAGGCCAAGGCGGCCGGCATCGTGCCCTTCACCATCGGCACGCGTGACCTCTGGGCCAACGCGCTGTGGTTCGACTATCTCACCAAGCGCATCAACGGGCTCGATTTCTACATGGGCCTGATGAACGGCAAGGAAAGCTACACCGATCCGCGCATGAAGAAGGTGTTCGACACCTGGCGCGTGCCGATCGAAAAGGGCTATTTCCTCGACAATGCCTCCTCCTATGGCTGGCAGGAAGCGATCCCGTTCCTGGCGCAGGGCAAGGCGGCGATGTATCTGCTCGGCCCCTATGTGCTGACCTCGCTGCCCGAGGAAGCCCGCAAGAACATCGGCTTCTTCCCGTTCCCGACGGTGGACCCTTCCGTGCCCAATATCGAGCAGGTCTCGATCAATGGCGTCGGCATCCCCAAGGGCGCGAAGAACAAGGAGCTGGCGCTGAAGTTCCTTGCCTTCCTGGCCCAGCCGGAAAACCTGTCGGCCTTCGCCAAGGGCGGCTCGGTGGTGCCCGCCCGCACCGACATCCAGATCGACCCGAACGACTTCGCCTCGGTCCAGATGGAGCAGGTGCGCAATTCCGCCGGTTCGTCGCAGTTCTATGACCGCGACACCGACCCGGAAATGGCGCAGGTGGGCATGAAGGGCTTCCAGGAGTTCCTGGCCAAGCCCGACCGCGAGGACGCGATCCTCGATCGGCTGGACGCGGCCCGCAAGCGCATCTTCAACTGACGCGACAGGGGCCCGCCGCGGCGGGCCCCTCTGTCGACGGGGCGACCCGTCCCTTCCCGCCCGAGGTTCCCATGCTGCGCATCTGGCGCCGAAACCAGTCCTGGCTGACGCCGATCCTCCTGCTGCTGCTGCCGCTGGCGCTGTTCCTGATGATGATCGTCTGGCCGATCCTCCAGAGCATCGCCATCAGCTTCTACGAGTGGGACGGCACGGGCCCGGCCACCTTCGTCGGGCTGGACAATTACCGGGAGCTGTTCGCGGATGCGCAGTTCTTCACCTCGCTGAAGAACAACATCATCTGGATCGTGCTGTTCCTGCTGGCGCCGGTGTTCGGGCTT
Source organism: Pseudomonadota bacterium (assembly GCA_023434095.1). GTDB lineage: Bacteria > Pseudomonadota > Alphaproteobacteria > Rhizobiales > Xanthobacteraceae > Ancylobacter. Next base: position 8,670 of record JAEYTJ010000363.1, read on the forward strand.
GCCCTCGCGCTGTTCCTCAACCAGCCGCTCGGCGAGATGCGCGTCGTCAAGTCCGTGTTCTTCATCCCGCTGGTGCTGGCCAATGTCATCATCGGCGTGGTGTTCACCTGGTTCTACGACCCGACTTTCGGCATCCTCGCCATCGCGATGCGGTTCTTCGGCTTCGAGCCCTTCGCCATCCTCTCGGACGAGCATTTCGTCACCTTCGGCATCGTCTTTGCCGCGCTGTGGGCACAGACCGCCTTCTGCCTCGTGCTGTTCCTTGCCGGGCTTTCCCAGCTCGACGGCGAGCTGATCGCCGCAGGCCGCATCGACGGCGCCTCCGGCTGGACGCTGCTGCGCCATATCGTGCTGCCGCAGCTGCGCGCCGTCTCCTTCGTGGCGACCATCATCACGGTGATCGGCTCGCTGCGGAATTTCGACCTTATCGCCGTGATGACCCAGGGCGGGCCCTATGGCAGTTCCACCGTCCTCGCCTACCAGATGTACGACGCCACCATCTTCAGCTACCGCGCCGGCTATGGCGCGGCGATCGCCACGGTGCTGTTCCTCATCATGAGCATCTACATCGCCTTCTTCCTGCGGCACACGCTGCGTCGCGAACAGAGGGGCGCCTGATGTATCCCACTCCCGTCACCGAACGCTCCGCCGGGGTGCGCCTGGGCTATCGCCTGGCGCTCTATGCGGCGATGCTGGTGTGGATGCTGCCGCTCCTCGCCATCATGATGACGGCGATCCGCTCGCAGTCGGATCTTCTGGAGGGGAATTACTGGGGCGCGCCGTCGCGTTTCGCGCTGGTCGACAATTACCGCGAGATGTTCGCGACCTCGCCCATGTGGGGCTTCTTCCTCAACAGCGTGACGGTCACCGGCACGACGGTGGTGCTGGTGCTGATCCTCGCCACCATGGCGGCGGTGGCGCTGGCGAAATACCGCATCCCCGGCAGCACCTTGCTGTTCGCGATGTTCATCGGCGGGAATTTCATCCCCTATCAGATCCTGATGATCCCGGTGCGCAACATGGTGCTGGGGGTCGGACTCTATGACACCGTGTGGGGGCTGGTGCTGTTCCACACCGCGTTCCAGACCGGCTTCGCCACGCTGTTCCTGCGTAATTTCATCATCTCGCTGCCGAACGAGCTGTTCGAGGCGGCGCGCATCGAGGGCGCCACCGAGATGCAGATCCTGCGTCGCATCGTGCTGCCGCTGCTGCGCCCCGCGCTGGCCGGGCTGGCCGTGCTGATCTTCACCTTCGTCTGGAACGACTATTTCTGGGCGCTGGTGCTGGTGCAGAGCGATTCAGCCAAGCCGCTGACCCTGGGCATCGCCGGCCTCAAGGGCGAGTGGCTCACGGCGTGGAACCTCATTTCCTCCGCCGCGCTCTTCGCCGCCCTGCCGCCGGTGTGCCTGTTCTTCCTGATGCAGAAGCACTTCGTGGCGGGGCTGACGGCCGGCGCGGTGAA
>JAEYTJ010000368.1 GCA_023434095.1 Pseudomonadota bacterium
GGCGTGGCCCGGGCATCCACGCCTTCCGGCCCGACGGCCAACGGGGAAGACGTGGATGGCCGGGACAAGCCCGGCCATGACGTTCCTTCTGCTGAAGCGAGAGCATCATGACCCTTACCCCCCACCCCCGCCTGATGGTGGAACCCATCGTCCGCGCCGCGCTGCTGGAAGACCTCGGCCGCGCGGGCGATGTGACGACGGAGGCCTGCATCCCTGCGCAGGCGCGCTTCGAGGCGGTGATCGGCTCGCGCCAGCACGGCGTGATCGCCGGCATCGACGCGGCGGTGATCGCCTTCGACCTGATCGACCCCGCGCTCAAGGTCGCCGTCGAGCGCGGCGACGGCGCGGAGGTGGCGCCGGGCGACGTGGTGCTGCGGTTGGAAGGCTCCGCCCGCGCCATCCTCACCGCCGAGCGGGTGGCGCTGAACATCGCCTGCCGCATGTCCGGCATCGCCACCGCGACGGCGGGGCTCGTCGCCATCGCCCGCGCGCACGGCAAGGCGCACATCGTCTGCACGCGCAAGACCACGCCGGGCCTGCGCACGCTGGAGAAGCACGCGGTACGGGCGGGCGGCGGCTCCAACCACCGCTTCGGCCTCGACGATGCGGTGCTGATCAAGGACAACCACATCGCCGTCGCCGGCGGCGTTGTGCCGGCCATCCGCGCCGCCAAGGCCCATGCCGGGCACATGGTGAAGATCGAGGTCGAGGTCGACACGCTGGCCCAGCTCGACGCGGCGATGGCGGAGGGGGTCGATGCGGTGCTGCTCGACAACATGACTCCCGCCATGCTGGCCGATGCGGTGGCGCTGGTGGCGGGCCGCGCGCTCACCGAGGCGTCGGGCCGCGTCTCGCGCGAGACGGTGGGGCCGATCGCCGCCACCGGGGTGGACCTGATCTCGGTCGGCTGGATCACCCATTCCGCGCCGATCCTCGACCTCGGGCTGGATGCGGCGGGGGGGTGAGGGGTGATTCGGCAGAAGAGCTTTCCGCTGGGTCCCGGCTCGCCTTCCGCTGAACGCTACAGGCCTGCGGGACACGCGGGAGCGCCTCGGCCCTATCCTCCCCCTCCCAAGGTCGCAGGCTCAACTCGGCGCGAGCGGGCGGGACTGCACTTGAAGAAGGCATGCCGTTGTGCGATGCATATAGGCGTCTGCTAATGGTCATGCGGGAGAGACCGACCGTCCTCCCGGACAAGTGTCGGCGCCGACGGAGCAACCCCCCAGGAAACTCTCAGGCACCAAGGACCGCATGATCAGGACGATCTGGAGAGAGGCGTCACGCCGGGTCTTCCCGGGGTAGGACGTCCACCGAAGGGGAAGCCCGGGAAGGCGAGACGGCGTCGCCGTCGGTCCCGGGGCGAGCTCTCAGGTACCGCGACAGATGGGGACAGCCGGCCGGACGCCAGGCGGGAAACCGCGCGCACCGGCCATGTCGTCCTCAAGCGCGGGAGCCTCCCATGCGCCACATTGCCGTTATCGGCGCCGGCATCACCGGCGTTACCACCGCCTATGCGCTCAGCCAGAAGGGCTATGACGTCACCGTCATCGACCGCCAGCGCTATTCCGCGATGGAGACCTCCTTCGCCAATGGCGGGCAGCTCTCCGCCTCCAATGCCGAGGTGTGGAACTCCTGGGCCACCGTGCTCAAGGGCATCAAGTGGATGTTCACGCCGGACGCCCCGCTGCTGATGAACCCAAAGCCCTCCTGGCACAAATATTCCTGGATGGCCGAGTTCCTCGCCAACATCCCGAACTACGAGGCCAACACGGTGGAGACGACCCGTCTCGCCATCCAGGCCCGCAACCACATGTTCGACATCGCCAAGCGCGAGGGCATCGACTTCAACCACGAGACGCGCGGCATCCTGCACGTCTACCGGGACAAGGAAGCCCAGGACAACGCGCGCAAGGTTTCCGCCCTCTATGCCAAGGGCGGGCTGGAGCGCCGCGAGGTGACGCCGGAGGAGATCCGCGCCATCGAACCCACCCTGCAGGGCAGGTTCTATGGCGGCTTCTTCACCCCGTCCGATTCCACCGGCGACATCCACAAATTCACCTACGGGCTGGCGGAAGTGTGCCGGCGGCACGGGGTGCGCTTCATCAACGAGGCCGATGTCGAGCGCGTCGTCCATAGCGGCCGCGGCGACGGCGGCACCGGGGTGGAGGTGACCTTCTCCGTGGCGCCCGACGCCGAGGACGCGCTGCCGCGCCGCGAGACGCTCGCCTTCGACGGCGCGGTGATCTGCGCCGGCATCGGCTCGCGCGCCATCGCCGCCGGGCTCGGCGACCGGGTGAACATCTATCCCGTCAAGGGCTACTCGATCACCGTGATGCTCGACGACGAGGACAGCCAGAAGGCTGCGCCCTGGGTGAGCCTGCTCGACGACAAGACCAAGATCGTCACCTCGCGCCTCGGCAAGGACCGCTTCCGCGTCGCCGGCACCGCCGAGTTCAACGGCGAGAACCGCGACATCCGCGCCGACCGCATCCGTCCGCTGGTCGACTGGACCCGCAAGCTTTTCCCCGGCGTGAACACCGCCCGCGTGGTGCCGTGGGCCGGGCTGCGGCCGATGCTGCCGGACATGATGCCGCGCGTCGCCGCCGGCAAGAAGCCCGGCGTGTTCTACAACACCGGCCACGGGCATCTCGGCTGGACGCTTTCCTGCGCCACCGCCGAGATCATCGCCGCCAAGGTGGCGGACGCGCTGCCGGTGGAAGCCCCGGCCCCGCTGCTGCGCATGGCGGCGGAGTAATCCCGCGCGGCGCCGCGCCTTCCGAACCCCCGCCCCGGCCGGCGTTTCCGCTCCGGGTCTTACGGGAGCCGACCCTTCCGGCTCCCGCCCTGCCCCCGGACGAACGCCGGGGGCGGGTTTTTTATGTCGGGGACAGGTTCCCTGGCCCCCGGAAGGGCCGAGTCCCCCCTTCCCTCACGGCCGTCCCCGGGCTTGACCCGGGCATTGACCCGGCCACCCCGTCCTCAGGCCGGGCTCAAGCGAAGGCGAGGCGGGTTCGAAGCGGCGGAGACGGCGGCTCAGAACACCAGCGAGCGGTGAAGCTGCATGCCGGCCCAGGCGCCATCGGCGATGGCAAGGG
>JAEYTJ010000373.1 GCA_023434095.1 Pseudomonadota bacterium
GGCCAATGGCGAGCGCTGGACCGGGCTCTATGCCGGCGGCTCGGTCGGCTACGGCTTCGGCGCGGTCAACGGTACTACGACGCTGGCGGATGGCAGCTACGCTCCCCGTGCCTTCAGCGAGTCGGCCGATGAGCGGTTCAGCGGCGGCCTCTGGGGCGGGCAGGTCGGCTACAGCTACCAGTTCTCCAATGGCGTCGTGATCGGTGCCGAGGCGGACTATCTTCATGCTGGCACGGGAAGTTCGAGTGTCCTCGGCGCCACCGAGGGCGCCGCCCTGATCGCCAATCGCATGCAGGAGGCCCAGACCGACTATTCCTTCGACTGGATGACGACCCTCCGCGCGAAGGCTGGCTACGCGTTTTCCGACCAGTGGCTGGTCTATGGCACGGCGGGCGTCGCCTTCCTGCGTGAAACCGAGAAGCGGACGCAGTACATCACCAACTTCGCGGACGCGACCAATCCCGGCGGAACCCGGACGGAGATCAGCTTTGCGGAGACCGTCGCGCAGACCCGCACGGGCTTCACCTTCGGCGGCGGCGCGGAATACGCGATCAATGATCGATGGTCGGTCAAGGCCGAGTATTCCTTCGCCGGATTCGATACCGAGAGCTTCATGTTCTGGAAGGCGCGCTCGGGCGTGACCAAGACCTATGCCAAGCAGGTCGGCACCGTCTTGGCCGTGCGCAACCAGACCGCATGTGGCCTCCTCGGGGGTCGGTGGTGCGATCTGGTCGAGCGGCCGGTCTATGAGGACGTGATCGGCACCTCCACCATCGCCGATGGCCGCGACGCCTCCAATTCGGCGTCTTTCCAGGCGGTCAAGATCGGCCTTAATTATCGGTTCTGAGCGGCTCGCCGCCGCCGCCCGGAAGCCGGGCGGCGGCCTCCACGGCTTTTCCGCCGAAGCGGTGAGACCGTCAGCTATCTGTCAGGCCTTCTGTCCGACATTCGCCGCGAGAGTGGCGATCGTGATCGCAACGGGCGACGTCACGGTCGAGCGGGTGAATGAATGGCTGGCAGCGGACAGCCTCCGGCATGGCGCGGAGAGCGATCGCAATGGTTCGGTTCGACGGGTGCTCCGCCTGAGACGGGCGGTGCCTCGTGGGGCGTGCTTTTCGTCCGGCGTCTCGTGGGGGCCGGCCAGGTCATCCCCGCCAATGCCGCGGCGCGTGCCGCCGTCGCCGGCTTCGCGGGCATGACGGTCGACCTCGCGGCCTTCCTGATCTTGCTGGGTCTCGGCGCGGGGCTGACGGGCGCGCAGCTCGCGAGCTTCGGTCTCGCCACCCTTTGCCATTATGGGCTCGTCCTGCGCCGCGCCGTCGCCGAGGGCGCGGTGCCGACCGCTTCGCCGCGGTCCGGGCTTTACGCCCGCGTGCTGGTCGTCGTTCTGCTGGCGCTTGCGCTCCGGAGCGGCGTGCTGGCAACTGCGGCCGGCCTCCTCGGCTTGCCGGCGCCCCTGGCCCTCCTTCCCGCGATCGGCGTGACGGCGATCGTCTGCACCTTGGGAACGGCCTTCTTCATTGGGCCGGGCGTGCCAGCGCCTCTCTCCAGGGCGGCACGATGGCGGCTCGCCGCCCTAGGCGTGGTGGCTTACAGCATGATGCTGCGCCTCCTGTTCCTCGGCGTCGCCGAACTGATGCCTCAGGAAGCCTATTACTGGAACTACGCGCAGCATCTCGACATCGGCTATCTCGACCATCCGCCGATGGTGGCGTGGCTGATCTGGCTCGGCACGGGGATTTTCGGCACCAGCGAATTCGGCGTCCGCATCGCCGCCTGGCTCTGCTGGGGCGTGACCGCGCTCTTCACCTTCGGCTTGGCGGGACGCCTGTTCGGGCGGTCGGCCGCCTTCGTCAGCGTGATGCTGGTGGCGGCACTGCCGTTCTATTTCGGCACCGGGCTTGTCATGACACCGGACGCGCCGCTGACCGCCTGCTGGGCCGGCACGCTGTATTTCCTGGAGCGTGCGCTGCGCGGCGGGCGCGCCGGCGCCTGGTGGGGCGCCGGCCTGTGCCTCGGCCTCGGCCTGCTCTCGAAATACACCATCGTCCTGCTGGTGCCGGCGGCCCTCCTGTTCATGCTGCTCGACCCGCGGGCGCGGGCCTGGTTCAGGCGCCCGGAGGCCTATCTCTCGGCCGGATTGGCGGTGCTTCTGTTCTCACCGGTCATTCTCTGGAATCTCGAGAATGGTCTCGCCTCCTTCGCTTTTCAGAGCTCGCGCCGCATCGAGGGTGCGTTCCGCTTCTCGCTGCCGGAGCTGCTGCTCGGCGCAGCCGGCCTGCTGACGCCCACCGTGCTGGTGGCCGCCCTGGCCGTGCTCTGGCTGCGGGAGCGGGCCGTGCGGCCGCAGGCGCCGGGCGTGGTCGTCGGCGCCGGGCCCGCGCCGGTCCGGGAAAACCAGCCTGAGCCCTGGCTGTTCGTCGGTCTCTTCACCCTCGTTCCGCTCGCCGTCTTCGTCGTCTTCAGCCTGTTTCACATGTCGCGGCTCAACTGGACCGGCCCGCTCTGGCTGGCGGTGCTGCCGGCGGTGGCCGCGAGCCTTCTCGCGGCGAGCGACCCTGTCGGCGCCGTCCAGCGGCACCTGCAGCGCGCCTTCATGCCGACGGTCGCCATCTGCCTCGTGCTCTACGGTCTCGGCCTGAACTATCTCGTCGCGGGCCTGCCCGGGCTCGAACGTATCGCGCCGTTCCCGGCCGTACCGCTCGCCTGGAGCCGCTTCGGCGCCGAGGCCGCAGAGCTCGCCGACGAGGTGAAGGTCTCGCAAGGGCAGGAGCCACTGCTGATCGGGCTGGACACCTATAATATTGCGAGCGAACTGGCCTTCTATGCCGCAGGCGCCCATGCCGCGCATGGAATCTCCGTGGGCCGGGGCGTCCTCGGCCAGCCCGCCCTCATGTATGGCTACTGGTACCGCCCCGAAACGGCGGTCGACCGGCCGGCCGTGCTGTTCGCCTTCACGCGCCGGCAGATCGAGAACCCGTCGCTGGCCGCTTCGTTCGAGGAGCTTGGCGAGGTGAAGCAGCGCGAGGTGACGCGCAATGGCCGGGTGGAAGGCCACTTCTACTACCGGATCGGGCGCCTTGCGGCTCAGCCTGCGCCATCCGGGGAGGCGCAGGCCTTCGCGGCCTCGATGGCCCGGGACTGAACGGCCCGGGCAGCGGGCGTCCAGACCTTAACGTCCAAGGCGCGCGGCGTGCCAGGCGATATGGTCGGCCATGAAGGACGATATGAAGAAATAGGAATGGTCGTAGCCCTCGCGCAGGTTCAGCGTGAGGGGGATGCCGGCAGCCTTGCAGGCGTCGGCTAGAAGATGCGGCCGCAGGCCGGTCTGCAGGAACGGATCGGCCCCGCCCTGATCGACAAGGAATTCGGGGAAGCGCCTTCCGTCCTCGATCAGCGCCACCGCGTCATAGGCCCGCCAGCCAGTCTTATCCGGGCCGAGATATTTCTCCAGCGCCGGCCGCGACCAGTCCGCCGTGCTCGGCTGGACGATCGGCGCGAAGGCCGAGCAGCTCGCGAAGCGGTCCGGGTGCTTCAGCGCCAGGGTCAGCGCGCCGTGCCCGCCCATCGAATGGCCGAAGATGCCCTGCCGGCTCATATCCGCCGGAAAATGGTCCGCGAGGAGGGCGGTAAGTTCGTCGATAAGGTAGGAGTACATCCGGTAATGGGTGGCATAGGGCGCCTGCGTGGCGTCGAGGTAGAAGCCGGCGCCGGAGCCGAACTGCCAGTTCTCCGGCTCGTCCGGCACCATGTCGCCGCGCGGGCTGGTGTCCGGCGCGACGATGATGACGCCATGGGCGGCCGCGGCGGCGCGGTACTCGCCCTTTTCCATCACATTGGCATGGGTGCAGGTGAGGCCCGAAAGATACCACAGCACCGGAACGGGTCCCTGCGCCGCCTGCGGCGGCACGAAGACGGCGAAGGTCATCGGCGTGCCGGTCACCTGCGAGTCGTGCCGGTAGACGCCCTGCACGCCGCCATGCGACTTCGCGGTGCTGATCGTCTCCATCGATAAGGTACCCATCAGTAGATCACCACGGACCGGATCGACTTGCCTTCATGCATCAGGTCGAAGGCGGTGTTGATCTCGTCGAGCGGCATGGTGTGGGTGATGAGATCGTCGATGTTGATCTTGCCCTCCATGTACCAGTCGACGATCTTCGGCACGTCGGTGCGCCCGCGCGCGCCGCCGAAGGCGGAACCGCGCCAGTTGCGCCCGGTAACGAGCTGGAACGGTCGGGTGGCGATTTCCGCCCCGGCCGGCGCCACGCCGATGACGATGGAGGTGCCCCAGCCGCGATGGCAGGCTTCCAGCGCCTGGCGCATCACGTTCACATTGCCGGTGCAGTCGAAGGTGAAGTCGGCGCCGCCATCGGTGAGGTCCTGGATCGCCTGCACCACCTTGTCACTGCCGACCTCCAGCGGGTTGATGAAGTCGGTCATGCCGAACTTCTTCGCCATCTCGACCTTGGCCGGGTTGATGTCGACGCCGATGATCTTGTCCGCCCCCACCATGCGGGCGCCCTGGATCACGTTGAGGCCGATGCCGCCAAGGCCGAAGACCACGACATTGGCGCCCGGCCACACCTTGCCGGTATAGACCACCGCGCCGATGCCGGTGGTGACGCCGCAGCCGATGTAGCAGATCTTGTCGAAGGGCGCGTCCTCGCGCACCTTGGCCAGCGCGATCTCCGGCAGAACGGTGAAGTTGGAGAAGGGCGAGCAGCCCATGTAATGGAAGATCTCGCCGCTCTGGGCGCCCACCCGCTCGCAGGAGAAGCGGGTCGTGCGGTCCGGCATCAGCCCCTGGCCCTGGGTGGCGCGGATCGACGTGCACAGGTTGGAGCGCTGCGACAGGCAGGTTTTGCACTGCCGGCATTCCGGCGTGTAGAGCGGAATGACATGGTCGCCCACCTTCAGCGAGGTGACGCCGGCCCCCACCTCGCGCACGATTCCCGCGCCTTCATGGCCGAGAATGGCGGGGAACTTGCCTTCGGAATCCAGGCCGTCCAGCGTATAGGCGTCGGTGTGGCAGACGCCGGTGGCCATGATCTCGACCAGCACCTCGCCGGGCTTCGGCCCGCCGATCTCGATGGTCTCGATGGTCAGCGGCTTCTTGGCTTCCCAGGCGACGGCGGCACGCGATTTCATGGACTTCTCCCTCTCGGATCTGGTCGGCTATTTCAGATAGGTGCGCAGGATCTTCATGATGGCGTCCAGCTCGTCGTCGGCGGGGCGTGCGCCGGCCGCTCCGATGGCGTGACCGATGCTCTCGCGCAGATGGATGTCGAGCACCTCGGCCATCAGCCCGCCGGCGGCGCCGCGAAGGGCAGCGATCTGCTGCAGCAGCACGCCGCATTCGGCCTCCGCCTCGATCGCCCGCTCCAGCGCCTCGGCCTGACCCTTGATGCGGCGCAGCCGCGTCAGCGCGCGCTTCTTGTCGTCGGGAGAGTGAGGCATCCGGCACCACCTAGGCCGCTGGCCCTGAATTTCGGAAGCTTGAATATACTGGCGGGAGTATATTCGCAAGAGCCGGCCGGCGACGCGCGAGCTGGCGAGCCTGCTCTGCAGACGCTCGCCCTTCAATCCAGCGCGGCGAGTTCGCCAAGCCAGTTCCGGAGCAGATCGCGCGAGACGGTGCCCTCGCCCTCCTGCCACTGCGCCATGCGCGGGCGCACCACGGCAAGGGCGAAGGGCCCGGCCGCCAGAGCGAGTCCCTGATACTGGGCGAAGTTGGCGAATTGCGCCTCGACGCCGCCCGGCACCGGAGCGAGGCGTGCCACCTCCAGCAGGGCGAAGGGCACGGTGAGGCCCGTGCGCAACGCCTTGGAAAGCGCCTCCTTCAGGCACCACAGAAGCAGCAGGCGCTGCGCCTCGTCACCGGGGAGGACAGCGCGCGCGGCTTCCCGTTCCCGTTGCGTCGCCTGGTCGTTCAGCGCCGAAAGCGTCTCCGGTCGGGCCCGCTCCAGGTCGATCCCCATCGGGCAGGACTCGGGATGCGCGAGCGCGAGCGCGGCCCGGCCGGCATGGGCCAGCGTCACCTGCACATTGGCCCGGCCGGGCAAGGACACGACGGGCTGGCCGAACACGCCCGGCAGGATGCGGATGTCGCGGGGGGCCACGTCGGGCGCGAGAAGGCCGAGGGCCTTCTTGGCCACCCACCGCCCGGCGAGCAGCGACTGGCGCCGCGCCGGGGCGAGGCGTTCGGTCAGCAGCGCGGCCTCCTCCGGCGCGAGCAGACCGCGGGCCGCGGCTTCCAGTTCCTCCAATGGCGCGGCGACCAGGGCCATCGCGCAATGGAAGCCGCGGCCTTCGGCGTCGAGGGCGAAGGTGGCTGCGCGGGCGAAGCCGGCCGGGGCGCCGTGTGCGGTCATGTCAACTCCGCGCGCCGGTCGTGGCCGGGACGGGTTCGTCCCGGTGGCTCAGCAGCAGGTAGAAGGCCGGCACCACGAACAGGGTGAACAGCGTGCCGATGGACAGGCCGGAGGCGATGACGAGCCCCATATTGTAGCGCGAATTGGCCCCCGCCCCGGTGGCGATGATCAGCGGGGTGACGCCCAGCACCATGGCCGCCGTGGTCATCAAGATCGGCCGCAGGCGGATGCTGGCGGCCTCGATCACCGCCTCGCGCCTGGCAAGCCCCTGCTGGCGCAGCGTGTTCGCCACCTCCACCATCAGGATGCCGTGCTTGCTCACCAGGCCCATGAGGGTGACGAGGCCGACCTGGGTGTAGATGTTGATGGTGGCGCCCCCTATGCCGAGCCAGATGAAGACCAGAGCCCCGGCCAGTGACATCGGTACCGACACCAGGATGACCAGCGGGTCGCGGAAGCTGTTGAAGAGCGCCGCCAGCGCCAGGAAGATGATGACCAGCGCCAGCGCGAAAGTGGTGACGAAGCCGCTCGATTCCTGTTCCAGCTGGCGCGAGGAACCGGCGAAGTCGTAGCTGTAGCCCGCGGGCAGGGAGCGGGCGGCGATGGCCTTGAGCGCGTCCAGCGCCTCGCCGTCGGAGATGCCCGGCATGGCGATGCCGGAGATGGTCGCGGAATTCAGCTGCTGGAAATGATTGAGCGATTCCGGCACCGTCTTCATCTCGATCCAGGCGATGGTCGAGAGCGGGACGGAGGTGCCGTCCGAGGCCTTGATGTAATAGTTCAGCAACTGGTCGGTATTGAGCCGGTGCTGCTGCTTCACCTGCGGGATGACCTTGTAGGACCTGCCGCCGAGATCGAAATAATTGGCGTAGTTGCCGCCCAGCATGGTCGCCATCGCGGCGCCGACATCGCCCATGTTGAGACCCAGCGAGGAGACCTTGTCGCGGTCGAAATGGATGGCGGCGTGGGGCTGGTCGATCTTCATGTCGCTGTCGAGAAAGATGAACTTGCCGCTTTTCATCGCCTCGCCGAGGAAGTTCTGCGAGGCCTCGTACAGGCGCTCATACGTATCGTTGGATTTCAGCACGAACTGGATGGGCAGGCCGCTGCTGCCCGGCAGCGGCGGCAGCTGGAAGGCGGCGACGCGCACCCCGGCGATCTTGTTGAACTCCTGCTGGATCAGCGGGGCGAGCTGCAGTGCCGACACGGTGCGCTGGTCCCAGGGCTTGAGCACCCAGCCGCCGATGACCTGCCCCGGCATGTCGATCTGGAAGACGAGGTCGGTCTCCGGCCGCTTGTCGAGAATGTCGTAGATCTTCTGCACGTAGAATTCGCGCTGTTCCAGCGTGGCGTTCGGCGCCGCCGTCATCATGGTCAGGATCACGCCCTCGTCCTCTGGCGGCGCGAGCTGGGAGGTGGAGTTGGAGTAGAGCCAGTAGATGCTCGACAGCACCAGCGCGCCGAACAGGATGGTCAGCGGCAGCAGGTGGAGCGAGGCGGAAAGCGCGGCACGGTAGACGCGTGTGACCGCCTTCATCGCGCCGTCGATGGCGCGCACCATGCGTGCCTCCAGCGTCCGGGCGGCCGAGTCGTACGGCGCCAGCAGATAGGCGCAGCTCATCGGCGACAAGGTCAGCGCGACGACCGCCGACACCATCACCGCCGCCACCAGCGTGAAGGCGAACTCGGTGAACAGCGAGCCGGTGAGGCCTCCCTGAAAGCCGACCGGCACATAGACGGCAATCAGCACCGTGGTCATGGCGACGATCGGGCCTGCCAGCTCGCGCGCGGCGGCGATGGCGGCGTCCACCGGCTTGAGGCCCTGCTCCATGTGGCGGTTGACCCCTTCGACCACGATGATGGCGTCGTCCACGACGAGCCCGATGGCGAGCACTAGGGCGAGCAGGGTCAGCAGGTTTATGGAGAAGCCGAAGGCCAGCATCAGCGCGAAGCTGCCGATCAGCGAGAGCGGGATGGCGACGATGGGAATGAACACCGAGCGCCAGGAACCCAGGAACACGAACACCACCAGCGTAACGATCAGCGCCGCCTGAAACAGCGAGCTGACGACCTCATGGATCGAGGTGTTCACGAAGTCCGTGGCGTCATAGAGCACCGTACCGGTAAGGCCGGTGGGCAGGTCGGCGAAGATGCCCGGCAGCATGGCCCGCACGCCGGCGATGACGTTGAGCAGATTGGCCGAGGGCGCCACCTGGATGCCGATATAGACAGCGGCCTTGCCGTCGAAGCTGGTGCGGGAATCGTAGTCGTCGCTGCCCAGCATCACCTCCGCCACGTCCTTGAGACGGATCACCGCCCCGTCGACGTTCTTGATGATGAGCTCGCGGAATTCCTCCGCCGAATGCAGGTTCGTGGCGGCCGAGAGCTTCACCTGGATCAGCCGACCCTTGGTGGTGCCGATGCCGGCGATGTAGTCGTTGGTTTCCAGTGCGGTGGCGACGTCGGTGGCGGTGAGGCCAAGGGCGGCCAGCTTGTCGGGATCCAGCCAGGCGCGCAGGGCGAAGTTCTTGCCGCCGAGGATTTCCGCCACCTGCACGCCGGCCACCGCCTGCAGCTTTGGCTGCACGACGCGGGCGACATAGTCGGTCACCTCGTTCTCGGCCAGCACCGTACTGGAAAAGGCGATGTACATCGCATCGATGGTGGAGCCGGTCTTCAGCGACAGGATGGGCTGCTGGGTGCCGTTCGGCAGCTGGCTCAGCACCGAACTGACCTTGGTGCTGATCTCGGTGAGTGCGTCGCCGGTATTGTAGTTCAGCCGCAGATTGACGGTGATGGTGCTGACACCGGTCTGGCTCGACGAGGTCATGTAGTCGATGCCGTTGGCCTGGGCGATCACGTTCTCCAGCGGCGAGGTGATGAAGCCGGCGATGATGTCGGCGTCGGCGCCGGCATAGGTGGTGGTGACGGTGACGACGCCGTTCTGCATCGCCGGATATTGCAGGATCGGCAGGCCGAACATGGCACGCAGGCCGATCACCAGGATCAGCGCGCTCACCACCAGCGAGAGCACCGGACGGCGGACGAAGAGATCGGTGAAGGCCATGCTGCGCTCCGTCAGTCCGACACGCTCGGATTGAGCTCGACCTTGGGAAGATGGCTGTTGTCGACCACGGCCGGCGTGCCGTTGCGCAGCTTGATCTGGCCGGCGACCACCACCGTCTCGCCCTCGGTGACGCCGGAGACGATGGCGATGAAATCGCCGCGGGCCTGCCCCAGCTTGACGAAGGTCTCGCGCGCCACCAGCCCGCTGCCGTCGGGCGTCTTCTCCAGCACGAACACGGTCGAGCCATAGGGATTGGAGACGATGGCGGTCTGCGGCAGGGTGACGAACGGCTCGGCCGCCCCGACATCCAGGCTGACCCTGGCGAACATGCCGGGCACCAGCCTGCCCTCCGGATTGGCCAGCGTCGCCCGCACCTTCAGGTTGCGGCTGCCGCTCTCGACCTTGGAGTTGAGCGCGCTCACCGTGCCGGAGAAGGACTGGCCGGGATAGGTGTCCACGGTCACCTTCACCGGCTCGCCCAGCTTGAGATTCCCGAAGAATTTCTGCGGCACGAAGAAGTCGGCAAACAGCGGGTCGAGGGCCTGCAGGGTGACGACGGCCGTGCCGGCGCTGAGATACTGACCGAGATCGACGTTGCGGATGCCGAGCCGTCCGGTGAACGGCGCCTTGAGCGTGTAGTAGGAGACCAGCGCCTCCTGCTGCTTCACCAGCGCCTGCGAGTTCTTCAGGTTGGCCTCGTCGGTGTCCACCGTGGCCTGGCTGACCGCCTTGATCTTCAGCTGCTCGGTGTCGCGCTTCAGGGTGATGGCGTTGAGCTCGGCGGTAGCCTTGAGCGAGGTGAGCTTGGCGATCTGGTCCTCGGCGACGAGCTGCAGCAGTGGCGTGCCGGCCTTCACCGTCTGGCCGGATTCGAAGGAGAGGGATTCGACGATGCCGGACACCTGAAGCGAGAGGTCGGCGCCCTCGGAGGCGCGCAGCTCGCCCACCAGCTCCATGGTGGGCTGCCAGGTCTGGGTCTGCGCCGTCTGCGCGGCCACCGTCTGTGCCGGCGCACCGCCATGGGCGGGCGGGGCGCCGGGGGCGAGGCGGTCCTTCACGAGATAGAAGGCCGCGCCGGCAAGGGCGGCGGCGGCCAGCCACATGATGACACGCGGTTTGCTCACCGGGATCTCTCCTTGGCAGTGCCGGGCTCGGGCGTCGGCGGCAGGTCGGGCAGGCCCGGCCGCGTGGCGGCGAGGGCGGGGCCGTCCGGCCCTTCGAAATAGCCGCCATTGCGCGGGAAGGCCGCGCTGGTTTCATCGACGCGGTTCCACCAGCCGCCACCCAGCGCCTGGAACAGCGCCACCGTGTCGCTGTAGCGCGCCGCCTGGGCCTGGATGCGGGCGATGACCGCGTTCTGATAGGCCTGCTGTGCCTGGATCACGATGGCGTAGCCAATGGCGCCGACCTTGAACTGTTCCTGCGCCATTTTCAGGCTGTCGAGCGCCGACTGTTCCGCCAGCGCCTGGGCGCGCAGGGTTCCCGCGTCGTACTGCACGGCGCGCAGCGCGTCCGCCACGTTCTGGAAGGCGGTTAGCACCGTGCTCTGATAGAGCGCGTAGTCCTGCTCGAAGGTGGCGACGCTCGCCTCCTTGGTGCGGTAGAGCTGCCCGCCATCCATGAGGGTCTGCGCGATGCTGGCCGCGGCGGTCCAGGCGAGGCCGTTCGGCGTGAACAGCTGGCCGACGGTGAGGGCCTGCGAACTCACCGATGGGGTGAGGGTGAACTGCGGCAGCAGGTTGGCCGTGTTGACACCGACCGTCGCCGCCGCCTGATGCAGCGTCGCTTCCGCCTGGCGTATGTCGGGCCGCTGGCGCACGAGATCGGAGGGCAGGCTGACCGGCAGCTTGCGCGGCAGGCGCAGGCTGCGGAGATTGACGCTCTCGCCGCGATCCTCGCTGGGCAGCCGGCCGAGATAGGCCATGAGCTGGTTGCGGCCCTGGGCCAGCTGCTTCTGCAGCGGCGGGAGCGTGGCCTGGGTCTGCGCCAGCGTCGTCTGCTGGGCGAGCACGTCGGCCTGCGAAACCGCGCCGACCTCGAACTGGCGCTGGACCCGCCGCAACTGGTCGGTTTCCGCTTCGACGATCGCCTGGGTCGCGGCGATCTGGTCGCGCAGCGACGCATCGGAGATCGCCGAAGTGACCACATTGGCGACGAGGGTGAGATAGGTCGCTTCCATCTCGAAGCGCTGATACTGCGCCTGCGCCTCGGCGGACTCCACCTGCCGGCGGATGCCGCCGAACATGTCGAGCGTGTAGGAGACGTTCACCGTCGTCTCGTAGAGATTGTAGAGCGTCGGGTTGCCGGTGGTGCCCCCGGAGGCGGCGGTGATCTGCTCGCGCGTTGCGCTGACATTGCCGGTAACCTGCGGCAGGAACTGGCCGCGCACCTGCAGCGCCGTCTCGCGCGCCGCGCGCAACGCATATTGCGCCGCCCGGACATCGGGGTGATTGCGCACCGCCTCTTCGACGAAGGCCTCGATCTGCGGCGAGTTGAATTCCCGCCACCATTGCCCGCCGACATCGAGGGCCTCGACAAAGCTCTGGGGCGCGCCGCCGGCCACGTCGGTGGACATTGCCGGCCTGAGCCGGGGTTCGGTCGTGTAGCCGCTGACCGGCGGGGCCGGCGGTGGCTGGAAATTCGGCCCCACCATGCAGCCCGTCAGCAGCAGGCACGCGCCGAGGGCGCCCACCCGCGCGCGCGTTACGGCCGCGGCCGGACGCGAGGCGCCGAGCCTGTGGCGTCCCGTGTCATTTCCGCGAATCACGCCGTCCCCCATGGCGTCATTCTACCTTCGCGCGGGTCAAGGCATGTCGAGAAAAGCGGCAATGGCGGCCGCCGTCTGCACGGCCGCCGCGCCCGACAGCATGGATATGTGGTCACCCGCGACCGTGCGCACGCCGAGAAGGCGGTCATTGAGGCGGGACCAGCCCATGTCCGGGGCGGCGAGCACCGCCCCGTCGGCCTCGCTGAGGTCGCCCTCATTCACGGTGGCGGCGCGCACGAGGCACAGCGGCAGGTCGCGCGGCGCGCTCTCGGCCGGCGCGTAGGTGAGGAAGGCGTCATAGAGCGCGCGGCTGGCGCGGTAGGCGCGGCGCAGCCAGGCGGCGTCTGCCTCCGGGGGGATGAGCCCGGCCTCCCGCATCCGTTCGCGGGCGAGGGCGAAGCGGGCGTCATCGTTCAGGGCGAGCAGTTCGTCCATGCCCAGCGCGAGCGGCGCCTGGTGATGGCGCGCGCGCACATCCGCCATCCGCAGCAGCCACTGTGCCTCGGCGCGCGCGGGGTCGTCCGGCAGCACCGAGCGGCTTCCCAGCGGGGCGGGGGTGTCGATGATGACCAGCCGCTCGGGCGGGGCGCCGCGCGCGTGCAGCTGGCAGGCCATCTCATAGGCGACGATGCCGCCGAAGGAATAGCCCCCGAGAAAGCGGGGGGCAGCGACGCCCCGGCGCGCCAGCGCAGCGAGATTGGCACCGGCCAGCCCCGCTACGCTCGCCGGCGGCTCCTGCCCCGGCTCCAGTCCCGGGGCCTGCAGCGCCCAGAAGGGGATGCCCGCCGGGAAGCCGCGCGCGAGGTCGAGGAAGGCGCTGACATCGCCGGCGATGGGGTGCACGCAGACGAAAGGCGCGCCCTTGCCATCGGCAAGCGGCACCACCGCATCCCATGTTTGCGCGGCGCCACCCGCCCGGGAGAGCGCCCGCGCCAGCCCGGCGGCACTGCGATGCTCGATCAGCGCCGTGACGGGGACGGGCCGGCCGAGGCGCTCGGACAGCCGCGCCGCCGCCGTGGCAAGGCCCAGCGAGGTGAGCCCGGCCGCGAGCACGTCTTCGGTGAGGCCGAGACGGCGGCCGAGGAGTGAGGCGAGCACTTCCAGCGCCATCGCCTCGGTGCCGTCGCCATGGGGAGGGGATGGCGCGAGGTTCTCCACCGGAGCCGGCCCGGCATCCGCCGCGCCGGCGAGCGGGGCGGCGGGGGGGGGAGCGGCATCGCCGCGACGCTGCCGTCGATCAGGTCCGGAAGCGCGGCGAAGACGGCGGCGAATTCGTCGATCATCGCCTCGCCAAGGACGGCGGCGGTCCCGTCGACGTCCGGCAGCACGAGGGAGAGGCCGATCCGCTCGCCGGGCACCACGATGCCGGTGAGGCTGTAGGCGGATTTCAGCCCGTTGTGGACGCTCTCCACTCGTAGCCCGGTGGCCCCGGCCCAGGCGTCCGAGCCCGCCGGCATGTTCTCCACCACCAGCAGCGTGTCGAACAGCGCGCTGGCGCGGTCGCCGACCCCGGCGGCTTCCGCCGCCTCCATCAGCGACAGTTGCGCCAGCGACTGCAGGGCGGCGATCTGGCGCTGCACCTCCTGAGCAAGGGAGAGCAGAGGGCTGGCCGGCGCAAAGCGCAGCCGCACCGGCAGGTTGTTGATGAACAGGCCGACCATCTGCTCGACACCTGGCACCTGCGGCGGACGGCCGGACAGCGTGGTGCAGAAGACCGTGTCCTCGACACCCCGCCGTGCTGCCGTCCACAGGCCCCAGGCGAGATGCGCCAGGGTGGCGATGGTGAGGCCGCGCCGGCGCGAGAGATCGCTCAGCGCCTTGCTCTGCGCCACCGGAAGCGGACGGCGGACAGTGATATAGGTCCCTGCGTCCTTCCCCGCCGCGTGCAGCGCCGGCTGGGCCGGAGCGCCGGCGAGGAGCGGCACGAACGCCGCCCGCATCGCCTCGCGTTCGAGCGTCGCCGTCCAGGCGATGAAATCGCGGAAGCGCACCGGCGGCGGCAGCGCCGGGGGCATGCCGCGCCGCAAGGCCTCATAGGCGGCGCGGGCTTCGCGCTCCAGCTGGGCGAGGCACCAGCCATCCGCCAGCATGTGGTGGAAGGAGGCGATGAGATAGGCCTCGCCGGCTCCGACCCGAATCAGGATCAGCCGGGCGAGCGGGCCGGCCTCGAGGTCGAATCCGTCGGCGCGGTCCTGCGCGAGACGCTCCTCCAGCCGCTCCGGGCTGAATTCCGGCCAGGTTTCCAGCTCCACCGGCGGCGGGGCGCTGCGGCGGACGATCTGAAGCGGGCGCTCCAGCCCGCGCCAGCGGAACACGGTGCGCAACACCGGGTGCCGCTCGAACACCAGCGCCCACGCCTTGCGCAGGGCGGCGATGTCGAGCGTGCCGGTGAAGCGCATGCAGCTTTGCTCGAAATTCACGGTGGAGCCCTGCCGGCTCAGCGAATGCAGCAGCATCGCCTCCTGCATCGGCGAGAGCGGGTAGATGTCCTCGATGTCGGGGCAGGAGCCGGCCAGCCGCTCCAGTTCCGCCGCCGCGAGGCCGGCGAGGGGGAAGTCGCCCGGCGTGAGCAGCGGCGCAGCCTGCTCCTGCGCCCAGCCGGCGATGGCGCGCAGTGTCTCGGCAAGGGCGGCGAGCCGTGCCTGCGCCGTCTCGGCCGGGGCGGCTTCCGACCAGCCGAGCGCAAGGCGTCCGCCGCCCACCCGCACCGTCAGTCCGGCGCGGACCGATTCCGGCA
>JAEYTJ010000094.1 GCA_023434095.1 Pseudomonadota bacterium
CGCATCTTCCTCTACACCCCGCCGGGCGAGCCGCCCGCGGGCGGCTCGCCGGTGCTGTATCTGCTCGACGGCAACGCCGTCATCGCCACGGCGGTGGAGGCCCTGCGGGCGCAAGCCCCCTATACGCTCGGTACCGGCATCACGTTCGGGGTGATCGTCGCCATCGGCTACCCCACCGATGAGGCCTATGACAGCCTGCGCCGCTCCTGGGATCTCGGTCCGCCGCCCGGTCAGACCTACCCGCCCTTCGTCGAGGGCGGCCCGCCGGTACGGACCGGCGGCGCGGACGAATTCTTCGCTTTTATCGAGAACGAGGTGAAGCCCGAGATCGCCCGCCGCGTGCCCGTCGATGCCGGCCGGCAGGCGATCTTCGGCCATTCCTTCGGCGGACTGTTCGTGTTGCACGCGCTGTTCCAGAGACCTGACGCCTTCACCGCCTGGGTTTCCGCGAGCCCCGCCATCTGGTGGGAGGGCGCGGGCATCGTGGAGCGGGCGGAGGCGTTCGTCGCCGATGGGAAGGGTGGCGGCGGGCGCCTGCTGCTGCTGGTCGGCGAATATGAGCAGCAGCTCGCCCCGTTCCAGATCGGCGCGGTGGACGCGGAAAAGCGCCTTGCTAGCTTCCTGGAGAGCCGCATCGTCGATCATACGCGGGAAATGGCCGACCGGCTGGAGCCGGTGCCGGGACTGGCGACCACCTACCAGTTCCTGCCGGGCGAGACCCATATGTCGGTGCTGCCGGCCTCGATCAACCACGCGTTGCGGGTCGCCTTCGAGGTCCCTCATGGTCGATGAGGCGCCGCTGTTCGAGGTCGAGGAGGCCCGATTCACGGCGGGCGGCCGCACGCTTCTTGGTCCGCTGAGCCTTTCGATCCCCGGCGGCGCGTTTGTCGGGCTGATCGGCCATAACGGATCGGGCAAGTCCACCCTGCTCAAGATGCTGGCCCGCCAGCAGAGCGGCGAAGGGGCGGTCCGGTTTCGCGGCCGGGCGCTGGCGGAATGGGGCGACCGTGCCTTTGCCCGCGAGGTGGCCTACCTCCCGCAGTCGACGCCGGCGGGCTCCGGCCTGCTGGTGAAGGAGCTGGTGGCGCTCGGCCGCTATCCCTGGCACGGCGCGCTCGGGCGCTTCGGCGCCGCCGATCGGGAAAAGGTGACGGCGGCGCTGGATCTGACCGGGGTCGCCGCGCTCGCCGACCGGTCCGTCGATACGCTGTCGGGCGGCGAACGCCAGCGCGCCTGGATCGCCATGCTGGTGGCGCAGGACACAAGGGCCCTCCTGCTGGACGAGCCGATCTCCGCACTCGACATCGCCCACCAGATCGAAATCCTCACCGTGATCCGCGATCTCGCGCATCGTCAGGGAATCGGCGTGCTGGCGGTGCTGCACGATGTCAACATGGCGGGGCGGTTCTGCGACCACATCATCGCCTTGCGGGGCGGCCGGCTGATCGCGCAGGGCCGGCCCGCCGAAATCCTGCAGCCGGAGCCTCTGGAAGCGATCTACGGGATCGCGATGGGCGTCGTCACGTCGCCGGAGATGGGCCACGCGCTCTGCTATGCCCGCTGACGGTCAGAGGGCCACCGCGGGAAAGGTGCCGGCTAAGTAATTGCCTTGCACGTGCATCCCTCGGAGTTCGGATGCTCGTAATCGATTGCTCCGCTCTGGGAAGGCGGAAGGCCGGCCTCCGGCGCCGTCAGCCCGTGACAAGCGCGATCTGCGCCGCCAGCGGACCCATGTCGCGTTCGCGCAGGGCGAACAGCCAGTACGGGAGAGCGATCGCCAGGCTGCCGACGCGCTCCAGGCGACCCGCGTCGAGATGCGCGCCCACTGCCCGTTCCGGAAGAATGGCAAGATGGCGCGCCGCCTTCAGCAGCGAGATGACCGCCGCGCTCGACGTCATCCGCAGCTTCGGGTCGGGAAGGCGCGTGGAATCCAGCCGGTGCGCGGCGAGCCCTGCCGCGATGGTGGGCGTCAGGTCGCTCTGTTCCCACACGAGTGGGGCGTGATCGGCAAGATCGCGCCACCCCAAATCCGCCGGCAGGCGCCGCGCGAGCGTCGGGTGCGCGCAGACGATGAGCGAGTCGGCGAAGATCCGGGTGGCGCGGAACTGCGGATGGCTTGGCATCACATTGGTGATTCCGACATCGGCGCTGCCGCGCATGACGAGGGCCGTGACCTCGTCGACATCGGCACGCACGAGCCGGATGCCGGGGACGTCGCCATGGCCGGAGGCCGCCACTTCCGGCATCCAGTGATCATAGGCATGGAAGGTCGCGGCGGCGATGGCGAAGCTGTCGACCGGGCGCCGGCTTTCCATGCGCAGGATGGTCAGCTCGACATCGCGCAGGATGCGCTCGGCCTCCCCGAGCAGCACCTGCCCGGCCTCGGTGAGCACCAGCCGCCGGCCGGAGCGGTCGAACAGCGCGACGTCGTGTTTCTCCTCAAGCTTCTTGATGCAGACGCTGACCGCCGACTGGGTGATGCCGAGCCGTTCGGCGGCATGGGTGAAGCTCGCGTAATGCGCGGCCTCCAGGAAGATCTTCATCTGCTCGAAGGTCATCTCGGCCTCCTGCCGCGCCAACGATCGGGCTGGGTCGTGGCCAGAGGCGCGTCCGGATTTGTTCCATCTGCCGGAGCGCCTGCCGCCAAATCGCTCACTCCGCGTCGGCGGAATAAGACAGGCTCATGCTTGCAAGCCTGACAGATGACCCCGGCGCCGGATCATTAATAGTATTCAATCCGCATAAGCTGAACACATCAAAAGTAGAAATATCGCTTATATTATTGGCATTGATCTGATCAAGAAATGTCTTTCGCGCACAAATGTCGCGCATTTCCCCGTTCTACCTCTCCCGTCAAGGTCTTGGCGCGCGGCTTGCCATTGATAAGGCCGAGATCGCAGCGGCGCGGTGGGTGGCGGACGGGTTCCTCCGCACACCGCGCCATGCCGGCCCCGGCCGGCCGATCGCGTCGCGAGAGAACGGGTGAGTGGACACATGGAAATCGGCATATGGCTTCCGGTCTATGGAGGATGGCTGCGCTCCCAGGACGCGCCCACGGGCCCCGACGTGGCGGCGTGCCTCGCCATCGCGCAGCAGGCGGAAGCCCTCGGCTTCGACTTCCTCTATGCCTCGGAGAACCTGCTCAACTGCATCCACGGCCCGCGCGAGAGCGTGGCGGATGCCTGGACCATCCTCGCCGCCATCGCCGCGGTGACCAACAAGGTGGGCCTTTGCGGTGCGGTGAAGCCGGGCTTCCGCTCGCCCTTTCTCGTCGCGCGGATGCTCGACACGCTGTCCCGCATTTCCGAACGCCGGCTCGGCATGAACATCGTCTGCGGCTGGTGGAAGGAGGAGTTCGAGCTCTCCGGCGTCGACTGGCTCGACCATGACGGGCGCTACGACCGGGCCGCCGACTTCCTGCGGGCGATGCACGGCCTTTTCAACCCGCCCGCCGAGGCCGCGCCGCCTTCGGCCGAGGCGCCGGAAGGGGGCGTCGCACCGCCGCCCCATTACGGGCTCGATCCGGCGGCACTGCCGGAAATATGGATCGCGGGCCATTCCGCCCGGGCGGTCCAGATGGCCGCCGAGTGGGGCGACTGCGTCTTCCTCAACGGCATGGCGGACGACGACTTGCGGCGGCACATCGACACGGTGCGCCAGGAGGCCAATCGCTGGGGCCGGCGCGTGCAGGTGGCGGTCAATGCCTATGTGGTGGCGACGGAGTCGACCGAGCAGGCGCGGCTGCGGTGGAAATCCGTCGTGGCGCGCCGCAACCCCGAAACCATCGCCTTCTTTCGCAACGTCATCGGCGCGTCCGGCGCCGCCGCCTGGGCGGCGCTGAGCGAGGAGCAGATGGTGGATTCCAATGCCGGCTTCGAACTCGGGCTGATCGGCTCGTTCGAGGATATCCGCCAGCGCATTCCGCGGCTCGAAGCCCTGGGCGTCAACCGCATCGTCTGCCAGTTCGACGACCCGATGCGCGATGCCGGCCCTTTCATGAAACAGGTCATCCGCCCGCTGCGAACGGCACGCTCGCCCGAGCTTGCGGTCGGGTAAATTATAATTTATCGATCGATTTTATAGACAATATACGGATCCACCCCATGACCGAACCTGCGAACGACATAACCCGCCGCTTCAAGGATGTGTTTAGCCGGCTCGCGTCTGGCGTCTGCGTCGTGTCTTTCCACCAGCAGGGACGCGTGCACGGCTTCACCGCGACGTCGGTGACCTCGGTCTCGCTCGACCCGCCGCGCGTACTGTTCTGCCTCGCCCGCTCCAGCGACAGCCATGCGGGGCTGGGCGTGGGTTCGGCGGTCGGCATCTCCGTGCTCCATGCGGCGCAGCAGGAATTGTCCGAACGCTTCGCCCGCAGCTTCCGGGGCGCGGGCAGCTATGACGATGTCAGCCTCAGCGCGGCCATCCGGCATGCCCCGGTGCTTGATGGAGCCATCGGCCAGATCGCGGCCACGGTCGTCCAGATGATCCCCTCCGGCGACCACAGCATTCTCATCTGCGATGTCGCCGATGCCAAGGCATCGGACGATGGCGAGCCGCTTCTCTACTGCAAAAGATCCTATCACCGCCTCCCTCTCGGCCTTTAATCCTGCGGAGAACATCGCAATGGACAAGTCAGTATTTGCGTCTATGCCGAGTCTCACGCCAACGCTCGGCTTCGCCTCGATGATCGGGCTGGGGCTCTTCTCGCTGGCGCTTTCCTATGGGGTGAAGACCCTGCTCGTGCGCAACACGCACGATTTCATCATCGCCGACCGGCGCGTCGGCTTCGGTTTCGGCGTCGCCTCCGTGATCTCGGTGTGGACCTGGGCGATGGCGGTGATGATGAGCTCCGCCATGACCTTCCAGTGGGGCCTGTCCGGCCTGTTCTGGTTCGTCGTGCCGAACGGCTTCGCGGTGATGGCGATGATCCCCTTCGCGCGGGTGCTGCGCCGGAATATGCCCGAAGGCTATACCATCTCCGAGTTCATCCAGTACCGCTTCGACCGGTCCAGGGTGGCGACGGGGATCGTCACCCTCACCATGATCTTCGGCATCATCCTGGAGATCCTCATCAATCTGAAGGGGACCTCGGTGGTCGTGTCGACGGTGTTCGGCATTGACTGGAAGGTGGCCACCGTCGTCGGCATCGTCTGCGTGCTCGCCTATTCCTATTTCGGCGGCCTGTGGACCAGCGTGATGACCGGCACGCTCAACACGCTGATGATCACCGTGCCCGCCGCCATCGTGGTCGCCGCCGTCTTCGCGGTCATCCCGGGCGGCGCCGGCGCGGTGTTCAACGCGGTGGGCGAGGCGGGGCCGGAAAACCTCTCGGTGCTGCGCCCGGAGGCCGCCGCCGGCTTCGGCATCACGCTGGCCTTCGGCCTGCTGGCCGCGACGGTGTCCGACCAGACCTTCTGGCAGAAGGTCTGGGCGATCAAGAGCCGCGACGTCGGCCGCACCTTCCTGTGGGCCGGTGCGCTTTTCTACCCGATCCCGATCTGCCTCGGCATGCTGGGTCTCGTCGGCATCGCCTATGGCCTGACGCCCGCGGATTTCGGCGGCGACATCGCGGCGGTCGGCCCCTATATCGTCTCGCATATCGGCCTGCCGCTCACCCTCGTGCTGCTCTACGTGCTGGTGATCCTCGCCGCCTGCTACTCGACGATCGACGGCGCTTCCTCGGCCCTTTCCTCGATCGTCGCCGTCGACATCGTGAAGCGCTATTTCCCGCGCACCTCCGAGCGTCTGCTGTTCCCCATCACCAAGATCTCGGTCCTGCTCGGCGGCTTCGTCGCCACCGTCATCGTGCTGTCCGGCGTCGACTTCACCACGCTGGTGCTCACCACCTACGCGTTGAAGACCTCGATCCTGCTGCCGCTGGTGTTCGCCATTCTTTGGCCGAAGACCAACACGCTCGGCTTCGTCGGCGGGGTGGTCGCCTCCATCGCCATCGGTATGCCGATCTACGAGATCGTCGGTGAGCTCGCCGGCACGCTGTCGATCGTCGCGATCGGCGGTCTCACCGTCCTCGTCTGCGGCCTGCTGGGCGGGCGGGACTTCGACGTCCGCAACCTCCGGCGGGTGGGCGACGAGATCGCCAGCCCGGTTCCGGGCGCCGAATAGCGCAATCCCCTCTCAGGAAGGATCGACCATGTACACGCTCATTGTCGTGCTCGGCATCGCCGCGACGCTGCTCTTCCTCGCCGGATTCGCGCGGGGCGTCCGCAACGCCGTTCTCGAATACCGCCGGGGCAAGCCCGAGCCAAACGAGGTGCCGGACTTCAACTATGTCGGCCTCGCCGCTGTCTCGGTGGTGCTCTCGGCCACCTTCATCGCGCTCGCCGGCGTCGCGCCCATGTGGATCTATGCCGGTCCGCTGCTGGTGCTCGGCACCGCGGCCGGCATCGGCATTGCCTTCTTCGTCGAGCGTCCGAGCGTCTGACGCCGGCCGTTCTTTTCCCAACCGTAGGCATGGCCGTCCCGGCGGCCATGCCCGTACCCCGACCTTCAGGCGCGAGGCCGACCATGACGACAGCGAAAAAGAAGCACGCCCACCTTCTCGGTTTCATCCAGCACGGCGTCAACAGCCATGCGACGGGCATGTGGCGGCATCCCCGCGACAAGGTGGAGTGGAACTTCGCGCGGCCGGAATACTGGCAGCACATGGCCCGCACCATGGAGCGAGGCCTCTTCGACGCGATGTTCATCGCCGACGAACTCGCGCCCTACAACACCCATGAGGACAGTTCCGACGCCATCGTGAAATGGGCGGTGCAGTGTCCGACCCACGAGCCCTCGACCATCGTGCCGATCATCACCGGGGCGACCAAGCATCTCGGCGTCGGCGTCACGCTGTCGACCGCGTTCGAACATCCCTATTCGATGTGCCGCCGCCTCTCCTCGCTCGATCACCTCTCTTCCGGCCGCGTTGCCTGGAATATCGTTTCCTCCTACTCCAAGAGCGAGTGGGACGCCTACGGCCAGGCGATGACCGACCGCAGCGGGCGTTACGAGCGGCTCGAGGAATATATGGAGCTCTGCTACAAGCTCTGGGATTCCTGGGAGCCGGACGCGATCGTAGCCGACAAGGCGAGCGGCATCTATGCCGACCCGTCCAAGGTCAAGGTCGTTCATCACGAAGGCAAATACTACAAGTGCAACGGCCGGCATTTCTGCGCGCCCTCGCCGCAGGGGCGGCCGGTGCTGTGGCAGGCCGGCTCGTCCGGCCAGGGCCGCGACTTCGCCGCCAAACATGCCGAAGCGATCTTCGCGGTGCATCCGAACGTCGAGCGGATGAAGCACTACGCCACCGACATCAATGAACGGCTCTCCGGCACCTATGATCGGGCACCCGGCTCGGTGAAGCTGATCTACGGCCTGCAGACCGTGGTCGCCGACACGCGCAGCGAGGCGCAGGACAAGTACGAGCGGATCAAGGCCTGCATCCCGCCCGAAGGCGCGCTCGCCTGGATGTCCGGCCATTTCGGGCTCGATTTCTCCAAGCTCGAACCCGACGCCATCGTGCAGAACATCGAGGTGCCCGGCATTCAGGGCCTGTTCGATTCCATCATCTACGCCAAGGGCGGCGCGCCGGTGACGGTGAAGGAAGCCGCGATGATCTATGCGCAGGGCATGGGCATGCCGGTGGCGGTGGGCACGGCGGCCGACATCGCCGACCAGATCGAGCACTATATGGACGAGGGCGGCGCGGACGGCTTCATGCTGGCGGCCACCTACACGCCCGGCTGCTTCGAGGAATTCGTCGATCTCGTCGTGCCGGAACTGCAACGGCGCGGCCGCCTGCGCACGCGCTATCGCGGCAATACGCTGCGCGAGAATCTGCTGGAGCACTGAGCCGGCACCTGCCGGAATTGGCGCGCGGGGCGGCTTGCCGGGGGCCGCCGCCTGCGGCGTCGCTGAGCGGCGGTGAACCGGTCGCGCCGGTCTCGCTACAGGATCACGCGTCCATGCGCTCCGAATGCCGGTTTCAGGCAGGAAAGGGGGTGAGCCTGCGCGCTTCGTGCATGGGGGGCTTCTATAATCGCCTTGAGCAGGGCGGCTGGAACGCATGGACGATCAATCCACGATACTGACGGCGGACGCCCTGATCATCGGCGCGGGCCTTTCCGGCGGGGTGATGGCGCGGCGGCTGGCCGAGGCGGGCGTCGATGTGCTCTGTCTGGAGCAGGGCGACTATCCCGCCCCCGACGCCTATCCCGGTGAGCGACCGGAAGGCGAGCTTGCCTCGTTCGGGCCGTGGCACCCCAACCCCAACATACGGCGCGCGCCGGCGGACTATCCCATCGACGACAGCGCCTCCGCCGTCCACCCGATGATGTTCAATGGCGTCGGCGGCGGCACGGTGCTCTATGGCGGGCAGTGGATGCGCTTCCTGCCATCCGACTTCCGCACCTACTCGACCGACGGTGTCGGGGACGACTGGCCGCTCTCCTATGACGAGCTGAAACCGTTTTACGACCGGATCGACGTCGATTTCGGCGTCTCGGGCGTGAATGGCGACCCGCTGGCCTCGCCGCATGCGCCCTATCCGCTTCCGGCTTTGCCCATCACGCCGGTGGGAAGCCGGGTCCTCGCCGGCCATGCGAAGCTGGGCTGGCACTGCTGGCCCGGATCGAACGCAATCGCCAGCCGGCCGCATGGCGCGATGGAGCCCTGCCTTCAGCTCGGCGTGTGCGGCTCCGGTTGTCCGGTGCGGGCCAAGGCGAGTGTCGACATCACCCATTGGCCCGCCGCACGGGCGAGGGGCGCGCGGCTGGTCACGGGCGCCCGCGTCGCGCGCATCACCCATGATGCCGCCGGGCGGGCGAACGGCGCCGTGTTCCGCACCCGCGCGGGCCTCGAAGGTCGGGTGGAGGCCCGCATTGTCATCCTCGCGGCCAATGCCATCGGCACGCCGCGCCTGCTCCTGTCCTCCGCCTCCGCGCGCTTCCCGGACGGGCTGGCAAACGGCTCCGGCCTCGTCGGCAAGCGCTTGATGATCCACCCCTTCAGCCGCGCCATCGGCTTTTTCGACGAGCCAATGGAGACCTGGCAGGGCGCCTGGGGGCAAACCGTCTATTCGCTGGAGTTTTCCGAGACCCGGCCCGATGCCGGATTCGTGCGGGGCACGAAGTGGAATCTCGGCCCCAGCGGCGGTCCGCTCACCGCCGCGCTGTTTCCCTGGCCGGACGAGCCGCTCTGGGGCGAGGCGATGCACCGCCATGTCGATATGTGGCTCGGGCGCAGCGCCATCTGGGGCGTGGTCTGCGAAGACCTGCCGGAAGAGGTCAACCGGGTCACGCTCGACGAGACCACGCGTGACAGCGACGGCAATCCGGGCGCGCGCATGCACTACCGGCTCTCCGACAACACGCGCGCCATGCTGGCCTTCAATATGCAGCGCGCGACGGAATCGCTCCTCGCCTCGGGTGCCACACGCGTGGTTGCGCCGGAGTTGCTGCCCGATTTCGGCTGGCATCCGCTTGGCACCTGCCGGATGGGCGAAGATCCCGCGACATCGGTAACGGACTCGTTCGGCGCCGTGCACGACGTGCCGGGTCTCTACATCGCCGATGGCAGCCTCGTCGTCACGGGGTCCTGCGCCAACCCGGCCGCGACCATCGCAGCCCTTGCGCTGCGTGCGGCGGAGCATCTCATCGCGACGCGGGGGCGCCCATGAGCGCGGATTTTCCCACCGTCGAGGAACGCGCGCGGCTCGCCCTCCTCGCCGAGGTGATCGTGCCGCGGTGGAAGGCGATGCCGTCCGCTGCGGAGATCGACCTCACCGGCGCGCCGCTCGACAGGGCGCTCGCCGCGCGTCCCGATCTCGTCCACCCGCTTCGCGCCCTGCTCTCGGGTGCCGACCTTTCCGACCCCGTCGCCGCGGTGACGGCGCTCGAACGGAACGCGCCCGCCG
>JAEYTJ010000153.1 GCA_023434095.1 Pseudomonadota bacterium
GGCATACGGCGCGCCGGATCGACGGCCTGCGGGCGGGGCGGGACGTAAGGGGAGCGCGGATCCGGACGCTCGCCTCGCGTGGGCTCGCGGTGGGTATCGCGGCCGGGATCCTCGGCGCCCGTACGCGCGAGCGGCGTGCGGGTCACGCCCTCGCCATAGACCTCTGCCGCCAGCGCGGCGAAGGAGCCGGGCGCCGGGCGGGCCTCGTCGGTGGGGCGGCGCGCCGTCAGCGGCGGACGGGTGGGCGGGGGCGCCATGGGCCTCGCGGGAGGCGCCGAAGGCGGGGCCGCCGTGCGGGCCGGCGGCGACTGCCGCAGCAGTTCGGCGAAATCGTCCTCCTGGGCCATCAGACGCGCAAGTTCGGCAAGCGGGTCCTCGGCGCCGTTTTCCGGCCGGTCACGCATGTTCTCATTGCCCATCTTCAGAACCTGTTCGCCACGTTCAACACAAGGACCGCCCAACGGGCGGCATCGCGGGAGCGGCAGGTCGAACGAACCGTCGCGAACGCGCTCACCGCATTTCTTCGGGAGCATCGACTCCAAGAATGGAAAGTCCTGAAGCGATGATCAGCGCGACGGCATGCACCAAAGCCAGCCGCGCATAAGTCAACTCTCGATCATCTTCGATAATGAAGCGTAAATGAGGCAAATCCTTTCCGCGATTCCACTGTCCGTGCAGGGCGCTGGCGAGATCGTAGAGGTAGAAGGCGAGCCGGTGCGGCTCGCGCGCCGGCGCCGCCTGCTCGATCAGGCGGGGGTAGTTGGCGATCAGCCGGGCGAGGCCGATTTCCCCTTCGTCATCGAGCCGCGCCAACGCCGCTTCGGCAAAATCGGCCGGCGCCTGCGGCAGGCCGGGGAAGGCCTGCGCCGCGTTGCGCAGGATGGAGCAGGCCCGTGCGTGCGCGTACTGCACATAGAACACCGGGTTGTCGCGCGACTGCTCGATCACCTTGGCGAGATCGAAATCCAGCACCGCATCGTTCTTGCGGTTGATCATCATGAACCGCACCGCGTCGCGGCCGACCTCGTCCACGACGTCGCGCAGGGTGACGAAGTCGCCGGAGCGCTTCGACATCTTCACCGGCTCGCCGTTGCGCAGCAGGCGAACGAGCTGGCACAGCTCGACGTCGAGGCTCGCCTCGCCGTCGGACGCGGCTTTCACCGCCGCCTGCATGCGCTTGACATAGCCGCCATGGTCGGCGCCCCAGATGTCGATCATCCGCCTGAAGCCGCGGTCGAACTTGTCCTTGTGATAGGCGATGTCGGCCGCGAAATAGGTGTAGGCGCCGTCCGACTTCATCAGGGGACGGTCCACATCGTCGCCGAACCGGGTGGCGCGGAACAGCGTCTGCTCGCGGTCCTCCCAGTCCTCCACCGGCTGCCCCTTGGGCGGCGCGAGGCGTCCCTCATAGACGAGGTCGCGCGCGCGCAGCGTCTCCAGCAGGCGGTCGATGATGCTCGGCGCGCCGTCGGGCCGCGCGTGCAGCGTCCGCTCGGAGAAGAAGGTCTCGTGATGGATGTTGAGCGCGGCAAGGTCGGCGCGGATCATCGCCATCATGGCGTCGATGGCGACGTCGCGCACCGCCGGAAGCCATTCCTCCTCCGGCTTGTCGAGCAGGGTGCGGCCGTATTTCGTCACCAGCGCCTTGCCGACAGGGACGAGATAGTCGCCGGGATACAGCCCTTCGGGAATGGCGATCGTCTCGCCCAGCGCCTCACGGTAGCGCAGGAAGGCCGAGCGGGCGAGCACGTCGACCTGCGCGCCGGCATCGTTGATGTAGTATTCGCGCGTCACCTGCCAGCCGGCGAAGGCGAGCAGGTTGGCCAGCGCGTCGCCGAACACGGCGCCGCGGCAATGGCCGACATGCATCGGGCCGGTGGGGTTGGCGGAGACATATTCGACATTGATCGGCTGTCCGCCGCCGGCCTGCGAGCGGCCATAGTCCCTGCCCTGCTGCAGCACCGCGGCGATGACCTGCGGCCAATAGGAGCCGTCCAGGGTGAGATTGATGAAGCCGGGGCCGGCCACATCCACCTTCGCCACGCCTTTCAGCGCGGCGAGCCTGACGGCGAGCTTTTCCGCGAGGTCGCGCGGCTTCACCCCGGCTTCCTTGGCCAGCACCATCGCGGCGTTGGTGGAGAGGTCGCCATGGGAGGCGTCGCGCGGCGGTTCCACCACCACCCGCGCCGTATCGACGCCCGACGGCACCACCCCTTCGCGCGCAAGCTCGGAAAGCGCGTCGCGGACGTGATCGGCGAAGAGGGCGAAGAGGTTCATGACGGTAGTCTCCCGGCGCGGCCAGCCCCAGAGGGCCGCTGCCGCTACCGCAGTTCCGGTGCCCT
The DNA here is from genome assembly GCA_023434095.1 of Pseudomonadota bacterium. GTDB lineage: Bacteria > Pseudomonadota > Alphaproteobacteria > Rhizobiales > Xanthobacteraceae > Ancylobacter. The sequence goes on from JAEYTJ010000153.1 coordinate 2,343, forward strand.
GTCAAAGAGCCGCGCATGCTCGGCGAGGGCGTAGCGGTCGGTCTGGCCGGCGAGGAAATCGGCGATGCGCCGGGCACGCGCGGCCTCGCTCCGGCCCTCCACGCTGGCACGCCACTCCTCCGACAGCGCGACGGTATCGGCCATATAGCGGGCGAACAGATCGCGCACCACCGCGCCGGCCGCGTCCATCGCTTCCATCACCCGGGGGTGGCGGTACATGCGCGGAAACAGGAACGCCTTGATCGCCCTTTCCGCCGCCGCGGTCTCCGCCGGGAACCCCACCACGGCATGGCCGAGACGGCGGATGGCGTCGGCGTCCCGGGGGGCGGCTTCCTCGATCCGACGGCGGCTCTCCGCCACCACGTCGCCGATCAGCACGGTGATCATCCGCCGGCCGAGTTCATGGAAGATACGGGTCCGATCGAGGCCCGGCCAGGTCGCGCGGATCTCGGCGAGGATCGGCCCGACCAGCGGCAGCCCGGCCAGTTCGTCGAGGCCGAACAGGCCCGCGCGCAGCCCGTCGTCGAGGTCGTGCACGTCATAGGCAATGTCGTCGGCGATGGCGGCGACCTGCGCTTCGGCCGAGGGCCAGCTCCACAGCCAGAGGTCCTGCCGCTCGGCATGCACCTCGATGGCGTGCGGCAGCGGTCCCGCCTGCGGGCCGTTATGTTTCACGATGCCCTCATGCGTCTCCCAGCAGAGGTTCAGCCCGTCGAAATCCGGGTAGCGGTTCTCCAGCCGCGTCACCACCCGCAACGATTGCGCGTTGTGATCGAACCCCCCATAGGCGGCCATGCAGGCGTCAAGCACGCGCTCGCCGGCATGGGCGAAGGGCGGGTGGCCGAGATCGTGCGCCAGTGCCAGCGCCTCGCTCAGATCCTCGTCGAGACCGAGCGCCCGCGCCACCGAGCGGGCCACCTGCACGACCTCCAGCGTATGGGTCAGCCTTGTGCGGTAATGGTCGCCCTCGTGATAGGAAAACACCTGTGTCTTGTAGGCGAGCCGGCGGAAGGCGCTGGAATGGATGATGCGGTCGGCGTCGCGGCGGAAGGCGCTGCGCGCATCCCCGCCGTCTTCGGGGTAGAGCCGTCCCCGGCTCTCCTCGGCCTTCGACGCCCATGGCGCCCGCGGCTGCGCCCCGGCCACCGCCATGCGCCTCTCTCCTGCTTGTCCTGCGTGCCGCCCCCTTTGACTCGCGGGCGGCAGCACTTAACTATCCGGGCAGGTCATATTCAACGGGAAGTGTGCGACATGAGCGCAGGTCCTTCGCCCGACACCGCAGCCCCTTCCGTCGGCGTCACTGCCAGCGCGGTGCGGCGGATCGCCGAAATCCTCAAGGGCGAACCGCCCGAGACCATGCTGCGCGTCAGCGTGGAAGGGGGCGGCTGCTCCGGGTTCCAGTACAAGTTCGACATCACCCGCGAGCGCGAGGCGGACGACACCGTCATCGCCGAGGGCGGGGCGAGCGTGGTCATCGACCCCGTCTCGCTCGAATATATGTCGGGCTCGCATATCGACTTCGTCGACGATCTGATCGGCGCGTCGTTCCGCATCGCCAACCCGCACGCCACGGCCTCCTGCGGCTGCGGCACCAGCTTCGCCCTCTGATGCGCCCGATTGGCGTCCTCTGCGCCATTCCGCAGGAATTCGCCTTCCTGGCCGACAATCTGACGGCGACCGAGGTCACGGAACGGGCCGGCATGGTGTTTCATGCCGGCCGCCTCGACGGGCATCAGGTGGTGCTGGCGCGGGCCGGCATGGGCAAGGTCAACGCCTCCATCGCCGCCACCCTGCTGCTGGAGCGCTTCGGATGCCGGCTGCTGCTGTTCTCCGGCATCGCCGGCGGGCTCGACCCCGAACTCTCCATCGGCGACGTGGTGATCGCCGACCATGTCGTGCAGCACGATGCCGGCTATTACGGTGCGGACGAAGGTTTCGTCGTCTATCAGGCCGGCCATCTGCCCTTCTTCAGCCCGCAGGAAGACCTCGGCCACAGCGCCGACGGCGAACTGATCGCGCGGGTGCGCACAGCGCTCCGGGAGCTGTCGCTCGCCCCGCTTTCCGCCGCCGGCGGCGAGCGCCCTCCCCGCCTGCATTTCGGCCGCGTCCTCACCGGCGACCAGTTCATCAATTCCGAGACCCTGCGAGAGCGGCTGTTCCGCGAGCTGGGCGGAGCGGCGGTGGAGATGGAAGGCGCGGCGATGGCGCAGGCCGCTGCCGCCTATGGCGTGCCATGGCTGGTCGTGCGGACCCTGTCGGACCTCGCAGGCCGCGACTCGCATTTCGATTTCCGCCAGTTCGTCGACGAGGTGGCGCTCTCCTCCGCCCTCATCGTGCGCCGTCTGCTGCCGGTGCTGTAGACTGGCGGCGAGTCGTCCCCCTTCGCCTGCCGTGAGAAGCCGATGCGCATCGCCACCTGGAACGTCAACTCGATCCGGCAACGCCAGGAGCACGCCGTGGCGTGGCTTACCGAGACCAGGCCGGATGTCGTGTGCCTGCAGGAGCTGAAATGCGCCGACGAGGCGTTTCCGCGCGAGGCGTTCGAGGCGCTCGGCTACAATGTCGCCGTCCACGGCCAGAAGGGTTTCAACGGGGTCGCCGTCCTCTCCCGCCTGCCCTTCGACGAAGTCACGGCCGGCCTCCCCGGTGACGAGGGGGACGTGCAGTCGCGCTTCATCGAGGTGGTGGTCTCGACGCCCGAAGGGTCGCTTCGCGTGTGCGGCATCTACCTGCCCAACGGCAATCCGGTGGGCACCGAGAAATACCCCTACAAGCTCGGCTGGATGCAGCGCCTCAAGGCCCATATCGCCGGACGCCTCGCCTTCGAGGAGCCGTTCGTCGTCTGCGGCGACTACAACGTGATTCCCGAGCCGGAAGACGCCGCCCATCCCGAAGCCTGGACGCAGGACGCGCTGTTCCTGCCGCAGACGCGGGCCGCGTTCCGGGAAATTCTCAATCTCGGCATGACCGATGCCCTCCGCGCCACCACGCAGGACGCCGGGATCTACAGCTTCTGGGACTATCAGGCCGGCGCCTGGCAGCGGAACAACGGCATCCGCATCGACCATCTTCTGCTCTCGCCGCAGGCCACCGACCGGCTCAAGGCCGTGGGCGTCGACAAACATGTGCGCGGCTGGGAGAAGCCGTCGGATCATGTGCCGGTATGGGCTGAGCTGAAGCTTTAGGCGCGGGCAGGCCCTCAAGGAAGGGCTGCCGTCCCGGACAGCCGCAGGCCGATCCGGGATGGCATCATGCGCGACAGCGATCCCGGCCCTCGCTGCGCTCGGCCGGGATGACGGCCAACGCGGGCCCGCTCAGCGCGCCGTCTTCATGTACTGTTCGAGATAGACCAGCGCCATGGCGCGCTCGTCGGAGCTGGCGTTGGAGAAGGCGTCCTCATAGAGGTCCACCACCCATTTGTCCTGCGGGCCGGCGGCCGCGTCGCGGGCCAGAGTGAGCCACATCAGGCCCCGCGCCGCCTGGCGCGGAATGCCCTCATCGCCCTTGAACAGCAGACCGCCCAGCGCCGCCTGCGCCTGGTACTGGCCCTTCTGCGCCGCCAGCCCCAGCCAGCGCGCGGCAAAGCGCGGGTCGCGGTCCACGCCGTCGCCATCGATATAGAGGCGCGCCAGATGATACTGCGCGCCGGGATCGCCGAAATAGGACGCGGCATAGGCGAACATGTCGCGCGCCCTCGTTGCGTCGCGGCGCACCTTGGTGTTGGGAATGCCGACGAGATAATAGGCCCCGAGCGCCACGAAGGCATCCGCGACGAAGCGAGCCTCCGGCGTCGCCGGGTTGTCGTCGGCGTGCATGTTGGCGATCTGGCTGAAATACTCGAACGCCTTGATGTCGTTGCGCTCGACGCCTTCGCCTTCCGCATACATGCGGCCAAGCTTCCACTGCGCGCCGGCATGCCCCTGCTCGGCGGCATAGCGCAGCGAGTCGATGCCCTGCTCGGTCTGGCCGGAACGCAGCGCCTGCGCGCCGAAGCGCACGGATTCCTCGATGGTGCGCGGCTTGCCGGGCGTCGCCGCGGCGGGCGCGTCCACACCCGGCGTGCCGTCGAAGGCGTGCGAGGTCGGGGGCGCCAGCAGCACAATGCACATCAGCGGCGCGCACAGGCGCGCCATGCGCCGGAGGGGGTGCGGGCAAAGGCCCGTAAGGTCAGATATCCGCATAGCACGCCGTCTCGGCCGCGCCGCCGGGGTGAGTGACCGCGCCATCACGGGCGGGTCCCACGGCCTGCGCGAACTTCCAGATGGCCCCCGAGCCGACGGGCGACGGACGCGGCTTCCACTCCGCCCGGCGGGCGGCGAGTTCCTCGTCCGAAAGCGCCACGTCAAGCGTGCCCTCGATCGCGTCGATGGTGATGATGTCGCCGTCGCGGATCAGCCCGATCGGGCCGCCGACCGCCGCCTCCGGCCCGACATGGCCGATGCAGAAGCCGCGCGTCGCGCCCGAAAAGCGTCCGTCGGTGATCAGCGCCACCTTGTCGCCGGCCCCCTGCCCGTAAAGGGCGGCGGTGGTCGACAGCATTTCCCGCATGCCGGGACCGCCCTTGGGTCCCTCATAGCGGATGACCAGAACGTCGCCTTCTTCATAGGCGCGGTGCGTCACCGCTTCGAAGCAGGCTTCCTCGCCGTCGAAGCAGCGGGCCGGGCCGGTGAATTTCTGGTTCTTCAGGCCCGCCACCTTCACGATGGCGCCCTCGGGCGCAAGATTGCCCTGCAGGCCGACCACGCCGCCGGTGACGGTGATGGGGTCATTGGCCGGGCGCACCACGTCCTGGTGCGGGTTCCATTTCACCGAGGTGAGGTTCTCGGCGATGGTGCGGCCGGTCACGGTGAGGCAGTCACCATGCAGGAAGCCGTGCTCCAGCAGCGTCTTCATCAGCAGCGGAATGCCGCCGGCCTCGAACATGTCCTTGGCGACATAGCGCCCGCCGGGCTTGAGATCGGCGATGTAGGGGGTGCGCTTGAAGATCTCGGCGACGTCGAACAGGTCGAACTTGATGCCGGCTTCATGCGCCATGGCGGGGAGATGCAGCGCCGCATTGGTCGACCCGCCCGAGGCGGCGACGACCGTGGCGGCGTTCTCCAGCGCCTTCAGCGTGACGATGTCGCGCGGGCGGATATTGCGGGCGACGAGGTCCATGATCTGCTCGCCGGCGGCCATGCAGAAGCGGTCGCGAATCTCATAAGGCGCCGGCGCGCCGGCCGAATAGGGCAGCGCGAGGCCGATCGCCTCGGAGACGGTGGCCATGGTGTTGGCGGTGAACTGCGCGCCGCACGCGCCGGCCGAGGGACACGCGACCTGTTCGAGTTCGTCGAGGTCCTCGGCCGACATCAGGCCGACGGAATGCTTGCCGACCGCCTCGAACATGTCCTGCACCGTGACCGGCTGGCCGCGGAAGGAGCCCGGAAGGATCGAGCCGCCATAGATGAAGATCGACGGCACGTTGAGCCGCAGCATCGCCATCATCATGCCGGGCAGCGACTTGTCGCAGCCTGCGAGGCCGACCAGCGCGTCATAGGCATGGCCGCGAATGGTGAGCTCGACCGAATCGGCGATGACCTCGCGCGAAGCCAGCGAGGCCTTCATGCCATCATGGCCCATGGCGATGCCGTCGGTGACGGTGATGGTGCAGAACTCGCGCGGCGTGCCGTTGGCACTGGCCACGCCCTTCTTCACCGCCTGCGCCTGCCGCATCAGCGAGATGTTGCAGGGCGCGGCCTCGTTCCAGCACGAAGCGACGCCGACCAGCGGCTGGTGAATCTGCTCGCGGGTCAGGCCCATGGCGTAGAGATAGGACCGATGCGGCGCACGCGCCGGGCCTTCCGTCACATGGCGGCTCGGCAGGTTTCGCTTGTCGATGATCGTCCTGACGTCCATTTCTTCACGCATCCCGGCGCGGGGTCTCTTTATCTCGGCACCGCATCCGGCACCTTTATCCCCCGTCTATCAGTCGGATTTCGTGCCGGTTTGTGGCGGCTTCGCGGCGTCGGCGCCGCGGTCTTCCGTTATGGTTGCGAATGCGTGACACTGTTGCCGGCCAGTCACAAAAACGCGACGGCAAACGGTCGGCCAAATGCGTCGGCTGCGCGCGTTAAGTATCTGACAACACAAGGGAGAGAAGCGTGTCGAGCGGCAATATCGTGGAGCGCCTGCGGGCGATGGCGGCCAATCTCGACCAGTTCCGCCGCGACAAGGTCGAGGACGAACTCTCGGAGGCCGCCGACGTGATCGAGCGGCTGCGCGCGGAGCTCGACCGGATGGACAAGCTGCTGGACGCCGCCCGCGCCGCGCCGCCCCCGAAGGGCTGACGCGCCCGGGCGGGCGCCCCTGCGCGGCGACTCAGTCGACGGCCGAGCGCGTCCAGTCCACCGACACGACGCCCGGCAGATGGCGCAGCCGGGCCACGGCGGCATCGAGCTCGGCGACGCGCACCGAGGTGTTGACCAGCGTTGCCCGCAATTCGCTACTGCCGTCCGGGCGATCGTGAAGCTCGACCTCCTCGACCGGGAACTTCGCCGCCTCTAGAACGGCGGAGGCCTTGCCGCGCAGTTCCGCCGCGCGGGCGGCCGGAACGATGAGGCTGACCCCATAGGTCGCTTCCGTCGATTCCTCGTCGCGCGGCAGGCGCTCCAGCGCCCCCACCAGAGGCCGCAGCAGCGTGTTGCCGGCCAGCACGAAGGCGGTCAGCAGCACCGACTGGGCGATGAGATCGGCGCCCGCGCAGGCCCCCACAGCCGCCGAGCACCACAGCGTCGCCGCCGTGTTGAGGCCCCGTATATTGGTGCCTTCCTTCATGATGACGCCGGCGCCGAGAAAGCCGATGCCGGAGACCACATAGGCCACCACCCTCACGGCGCCGTCGGGCCCGGAAAGGTGCATCGCCATGTCGACGAACTGGGCGGCGCCAAGCGCCACCAGTACATTGGTGCGCAGGCCGGCGGTGCGCTGGCGATACTGACGCTCCGCACCGATCGCCGTGCCCATGGCGAAGGCGACCACCAGGCTGATGATCGTCGAGGCGAAGTCGCTCGCCTCGAACGATTCGATGAATGGCATGCCGATCCCCCGCCCTGCGGCCGTGGCCGCCCGCCTCAGCCGGTGAGGCCGAGCCTCGCGAGCGCCTCGCCGATCTTGGCCGCGCGCTCGGATGCCGCCTCGCGCCGCTCGCGCTGCTCCTCGATAACTTCCTCGGGTGCACGTTTGATGAAATCGGCGTTGCCGAGCTTGGCATCGACCTTGGCGATGTCGTCGCGGGCCCTGGCGAGTTCCTTGGCGAGCCGCGTGCCTTCCGCCTGCATGTCGATGATGCCGGCCAGCGGCAGTGCCGCCGTCTCGCCGCGCACCACGATCTGCACTGAGCCTGCCGGAGCCTCGGCCTCGAAGGAAATCGCCGACAGGCGGGCAAGGCGCGTCAGCGTGTCGAGCCACACCACCACACGCTCGCGCACCTCGTCGGGCACGCCGACCAGCACGAGAGGAATCTGTGCGCCGGCCGGCACGTTCATCTCGGCGCGGACGGAGCGGATTTCGGTGATGAGATCGACCAGCCAACCGATCTCGGCCTCGGCGTCGGGCGCCTCAAGCCCTTCCAGCACCGGCCATTCGGCAAGGGCGAGCAGGCTGGCGCGCGGGGCGCCCGTCGCGGCGGTGCGGGCCCACAGCTCTTCCGTGAGGAAGGGCATGAAGGGGTGCAGCAGCCTGAGGATCTCGTCGAGCACGAAGGCGGTGGTCGCCCGCGTCTCGTCCTTCCAGCCGCCATTGCCGTTGAACACCGGCTTGGCGAGTTCGAGATACCAGTCGCAGAAGATGTTCCACACGAAGCGATAGGCCGCGCCCGCCGCCTCGTTGAACTTGTAGGCTTCCAGCGCCTGGGTGATCTCAGCCCCAGCCTTCTGCAGTTCGGAGAGAATCCAGCGGTTGAGCCGGGATTCGGCGTTGCGCGGCACGAAGGCGGGATCGCGCCCGCAGCCGTTCATCTCGGCGAAGCGGGCCGCGTTCCAGAGCTTGGTCGCGAAGTTGCGGTAGCCTTCGACACGCGAGGTGGCGAGCTTGATGTCGCGCCCCTGCGCCGCCATCGCCGCCAGCGTGAAGCGCAGCGCGTCCGCGCCGTATTTCGACACGAGGTCGAGCGGATCGATGACGTTGCCCTTGGACTTCGACATCTTGGCGCCCTTCTCGTCACGGACGAGGGCGTGGATGTACACATCCTTGAACGGCACGTCGGGCATGAAGTGCAGGCCCATCATCATCATCCGGGCGACCCAGAAGAAGATGATGTCGAAGCCGGTGATGAGCACCGTGGTCGGGTAGAAGCGCGCGACTTCCGCGCTCTCGTCCGGCCAGCCCAGCGTCGAGAACGGCCACAGGGCGGAGGAGAACCAGGTGTCGAGCACATCCTCGTCGCGGGTGATCAGGTTGGCCCGCTTTTCCGGATCGGCGGCGAGTTCCTGCGCCTCGGCATCGGTGATGATGCCCGCCTGCACGCAATGGGCGAGCGCGGCGGCGACGGCGGCTTCCTCGGTCTCCTCGACGAAGATCGTGCCGTCCGGCCCGTACCAGGCCGGGATCTGGTGACCCCACCAGAGCTGGCGCGAGACGCACCAGGGCTGGATGTTCTCCAGCCACTCGAAATAAGTCTTCTCCCAGTTCTTCGGCACGAAGTTCGTCCGCCCCTCGCGCACGGCAGCGAGCGCCGGCTGGGCGAGGGTGTGCGCGTCGACATACCACTGGTCGGTCAGCCACGGCTCGATGACGACGTTGGAGCGGTCGCCATGCGGCACCATGTGGGCGTGCGGCTCGATACGGTCGAGCGCGCCGCCCTCCTCCAGCAGCGCGACGATGGCCTTGCGCGACGCCTCCCGCGAGAGTCCGTCCAGCGCCAGCGCGGCCTCTAACCCGGGGCCCGGCTGGGCGCCGGCAAGGAAATCCTCATTGCCGGCGAGCGTGATCCGCGCCTCGGCGTCGAGCACGTTGATCATGGGCAGGCTGTGGCGGCGGCCGACCTCGAAATCGTTGAAGTCGTGCGCCGGGGTGATCTTGACCGCGCCGGTGCCCTTGGTCGGGTCGGAATACTCGTCCGGCACGATGGGGATCAGCCGCCCGACCAGCGGCAGGCGCACCTTGGCCCCCGCGGCGACGAGGCCCTGATAGCGCGGGTCCTCTGGATGCACCGCGACCGCCGTGTCGCCCAGCATGGTTTCCGGGCGCGTGGTGGCGACGACGATGTAGTCGCGGGTCTCGAATTCGTAAGGCTGGTTGTCTTCGTCGAAGGCGATGGGGTGCTCGTAGGTCACGCCATCGGCCAGCGGGTAGCGCAGGTGCCAGAGATGGCCCTTCACCTCCACCTGCAGCACTTCGAGATCGGAAATGGCGGACTGGAACTTCGGGTCCCAGTTGACCAGCCGCTTGTCCTTGTAGATCAGGCCTTCCTTGTAGAGCCGCACGAACACCTTGAGGACGGCGCGGGACAGGCCCTCGTCCATGGTGAAGCGCTCGCGCGACCAGTCGCAGGAGGCGCCCAGCTTCTTCAGCTGGTTGATGATGGTGCCGCCGGATTCTTCCTTCCACGCCCAGATGCGCTCGACGAAGGCGGCGCGGCCCATGTCGCGGCGGCCGGGCAGCTGGCGCTCGGCGAGCTGGCGTTCGACCACCATCTGGGTGGCGATGCCGGCGTGGTCAGTGCCGACCTGCAACAGCACGTCCTTGCCGCGCATGCGCTCGAAGCGGCAGAGGATGTCCTGCAGCGTGTTGTTGAGCGCGTGCCCCATATGGAGCGAGCCGGTGACGTTGGGCGGCGGGATGACGATGCAATAGGGCTCGGCCCCTGCCCGCTCCGGACGCCCGGCCTTGAAGGCGCCCGCCTCCACCCAGCCCTGGTAGATGCGGTCTTCGACGGCGGCGGGATCGAACCTGTTGTCGAGCATGATGGCTCCGGCACCTCAATTGAACGGGTGCGAGAGAAAGCGGAGCGGATGCCGCGAGTCAACTCGCGAGAGCCGGCGGGCGGCGCAAAGCCCGCAATCGGCGCCCTTTGTGGCCCGCCTACGGCCCGTGCCGGGCGACGCGCTCGATTTCCGCCCGCACCAGCCGCTCGACCAGCGCCGGCAAGTTCTCGTCGAGCCATTCCTTCAGCATGGGCCGCAGGGCCTCGACGACGAGATCGTCGATCGAGCGTTGCGGCAAGCTGCTCATGGTGCGCTGCAGGGAGCTGAAGGCGGCGGAGACGGCGCTGCTCGCCGGCGCCGACACCAGACGCTCGCGCGCCGGCTCCACCGGCTCGGCGGCCGGCACCGGGCGGGTGCCCGCCATCAGCCGCGATTCCGCACCCCTCGTTTCCGCAAGTCGCGATTCCGCGAAGCGGGATTCCGGTGGCCGTGCCTCCCCGCGCCGGGGGTCGGCAAAATGGCCCTCGGCGACGCGCATCTCCGAGAGGCGGGTCTCGTGAGAACGGGTCTCGTAGGGACGCGGCTCCACCGGACGCGGCTCGGCAAAGCTGCGCGGCTCGGGCGGCGCCGCGTTCACCGCAGCGGCGGCAAGGAAGGCGCTGTCGCGCGGCGCTTCCCGGGACGGCTCGAAAAGAGCGGGTCGGGGCGCCGGCGGGGGCATTTCGGTCGGCTCCGCCGCCGGATGCGCCCCGGTCTCCACAGCTGAAGCCGGCGCCGCATTCGCCGGCCGGGATGCCTCCGGAACGGGCGCCACGGGGGCGGGCGCGGGGGGCGCGGCGGCTTCAACCGGGACGACCGCCGCCGGAATGGGAGCGGCTCCGCCTGGCTCGTTCGGCAAGGGCGCGGCGGGGGCCGGAGCGGCGCGCGCCACCTCGGACCTCAACGCCTCTGCCGCGACAGGCTTCGGCTCGGGGACGCGCGCCGGGGCCGGCTCGACCACAGCGGCGGGGACCGCACGCTCTTCCGGCGCCGTCGCTTCGGCCAGCTTCACATTCGCCAGTTCCGCCTGGACGGCCTGTTCCACCAGCGCGAGATCGAGCAGCGCCGCCGCCAGCGGCTTGTCGAGATCGCTGTCGAGCGGCGCCGGAGGCTTCACAACCGACGGACGGGCGTAGGACGGCCGTACCGGCGGCAGCGTGCCCAAGGCGGATTTCGGCGCGCCGGGCGAAGGCCCCGCCGAAGGGGCGACCGCCGCGGCGCGCAGATCGGAGGCAGGAACCGGCGCCGGGCCGCGGGGGTCGGCCAGCCGGTGCTCCGGCCGCGGACGTACCTCGGGCAGCGGCCGAAGATCGGGCATGGGCCGGGAATCAGGAAAAAGCCGCGGCTCGGTGCGGCGCGGTTCGGGCGGGCGGGTCTCGCTCGCGACCGGCACCGGGGCCGGCGCTTCCAGCGCCCGGGCGGCGGACCCGCCCGAATAGACCGCCGCCACCGGAGCGCGACTCACCACGGCAGGGGCGGAAAAGGCCGCGGTGGCCAGCGCGGCCGAGGCCACCGTCAC
>JAEYTJ010000182.1 GCA_023434095.1 Pseudomonadota bacterium
GGGCTGATGGACCTGATCGCGCAGGACAAGAAGGTCTCGCGCGGCGCGCTCACCTTCATCCTGGCGCGCGGCATCGGCCAGAGCTTCATTGCCCGCGATGTCGATCCCGCGCAGCTGCGCGCCTTCCTTGAGGGCGAGCGTCAGGGCGGCTAAGAAGAGCCCATGACCGCTTATGACTGGATCGCTCTCGGCGCCGTCGTCATCTGCCTCCTGCTGTCCTTCTTCTTCTCGGGCAGCGAGACCGCGCTGACAGCCTCCTCCAAGGCGCGCATGCACGCGCTGGCGAAGAACGGCGATGCCCGCGCCTCGCTGGTCAACCGGATGATGGAGCGGCGGGAGCGCCTGATCGGCGGCATCCTGCTCGGCAATAATCTCGCCAACATCGCCGCCTCCTCGCTCGCCACCGGTGTGCTGTTCGCCTGGTTCGGCCCGGTGGGCATCGCCTATGCGACGGTGGGAATGACGATGGTGATCGTCGTCTTCGCCGAGGTCCTGCCCAAGACGATCGCCATCAACCACCCCGACCGGGTGTCACTGCTGGCGGCACGACCGATCCGTTTCATGGTCGGCCTGTTCGGCCCCCTCACCCTCGCCATCGAGGCACTGGTGCGGGGCCTGCTGAGGGCGCTCGGGACCCCTCTCGGCGTCGCCACCAGCGTGCTCTCGGCCTCGGAGGAACTGCGCGGCGCGGTCGACCTGCTGCACCGCGAGGGCAGCGTGGTGAAAGACGAGCGCGACATGCTCGGCGGGCTGCTCGATCTCGGCGAGCTGGAAGTCTCCGACATCATGGTCCACCGCACCAAGATGGCGAGCCTCAACGCCAATACGCCCCCGGACCGTATCGTCCAGGAGGTGCTCGCCTCCCCTCACACCCGCCTGCCGCTGTGGCGCGAGCGGCCGGACAACATCATCGGCGTGCTGCACGCCAAGGACCTGCTGCGCGAACTGATGGCGCTGGGCAACGACACGTCGAAGCTCGACATCGAGAAGATCGCCCGCCCACCCTGGTTCGTGCCGGACGTGACCTCCCTGCCCGACCAGCTGAAAGCCTTCCGGCGCCGCAAGCAGCATTTCGCGCTCGTGGTCGACGAGTATGGCGAGGTGATGGGGCTGGTGACGCTGGAGGACATTCTGGAGGAGATCGTCGGCGACATTTCCGACGAGCACGACCGCGCCTTCACCGGCGCGCGCCGCAACCCGGACGGTTCGGTCAGCGTCGAGGGCTCGGTGCCGATCCGCGACCTCAACCGCGCCATGGGCTGGCACCTGCCGGACGCGGAGGCGACCACCATCGCCGGCCTCGTCATCCACGAGGCCCGCATCATCCCCGAGCCGGGACAGGCCTTCCTGTTCCACGGCTTTCGCTTTCAGGTGATGCGCAAGCAGCGCAACCGCATCACGCTTCTGCGCGTGGCGCCGCTGCGGCGGGCGGCAGCCTGAGAGAGCCGCCCGGCCGCCGCCGAGGCCAATGCACCGTCAGCCGCGCTTGGCGCCCTGCTTGGCATCCCGCTTGGCTTGCGCCGCCTTGGTCCGCTGCGAGACGCGGCCGACCTTGCCGGGGTGGACGGCGGTGCGACGGCGGCGGCTGGCAATGACCTCCATGCCCTCATGCGCCGTCGCATCGCGCGGGGTGTCGCTGACGAAATTCTCCCGACGCAGCGCCAGCGCCTTGCGGGCGATGTCGGCCTGGCGCGGGCGCGCGGCCAATTCCGCCCGCCGCTCGATCTCCCGGTTGAGACGCTTCACCGCCGCCGCGAACACCTGCTTGCGCCGGCTCGGGCGTTCATGCGTGCCGGGGAAGCTGCCGCCGCGCGGCTCTGCCTTCCCGCGGGAGATGCGCCGCTTCTCCCAGGCGAGCGTGCGCTCCTTCGCATGCAGATCGCGCAGCCGCTTGCGGGTCGCCTGAAGATCTTCGTCCGCGACGTCGTAGATCGCCGGATGATGCGTGTATCGAACGACCTCATATTCGTCACGGCTGATCAGGCTTCGCTCAGCACGACCCGTAATCGACATGAATATCTCCTCCTTGCGCCAGGATATTTCTCCCGCCCCAGCCTCCGTTCACGAGTTCGACAGAACCGTGGCGGCGGCCTGACGGGTCTCTATTGGCGATATGGAAGGAATGATCGGGAATTCAAGGAACGAGATCCCGAATGAACCCAGACAAGATGCCTCGGAAAATCAAGAACGCTAGGGAATGCACGGGCGTGCAGGCCCTCCGGCGCCACTGGAAAAACGCCTGCAGCACCCCATATCGGCGGAGCTTTGATTTCCAGCGATGACGATCCGGCGGCTACTCGCCCGGCGCCTTGGCCTCGATGGCGAGGGCGTGCAGGCCGCGCGCCAGTTCGTCCGCCAGCAGACCGTTCACCAGCCGATGCCGCGCCAGCCGGCTCTGGCCGGCGAAGGCCTGTGCGACAATCCGCACGCGCAGATGCGTGAGCTGACCGGGACGATGACCGCCATGTCCTTCATGCCGATGACTTTCATCCTCGAGCTCGAGAACGCTCGGCGACAATTCGGCCAGCGCCGCCCGCGCGCGGGCGAGAGCCTGGGAGACAGCGTCGTCGGAAGGCGTCCGTGGCGTGTGCGTGCTCATGCGCGATGCGGTACGCCCGCCTCCTAGCCGCGTCAACATGCCGGCCGGCGCCTGCCGACCCGATTGCACCGCAATCGCGGCGCAAACTCATTAGTTCCGCGCCATGCCAGGCACGGGACACGACCGATCCAGCCCCGCCACCGGCTGATCCGCGCTCGGAATGGCGCGCGAAGGCGGTGACGAACCAGCGGTTTCTTGTATACCTGCTCCAGCAACATCATAATCGTCGGACCATGAAGCTCGACTCCCCCCTCTTCGATCGCATCCGGGTCAAGCCCGACCGTGATCGCCGCCTCAAGGCGGAAGGCCCTACCTGCGAATGGGAGGGCTGCTGCAATGCCGCGACTCACCGGGCACCCAAGGGCCGGCAGATGGAGGGGCAGTTCTGGCGCTTCTGCTTCGACCACACGCGCGCCTACAACCAGTCTTACAACTATTTCGCCGGCATGGGGGACGACGCCGTCGCCGCCTATCAGAAGGACGCGGCGACCGGACACCGCCCGACCTGGAAGATGGGATCCAAGGGCGGCGCGGCACGGGCGGCCGAGCACGCCAAGCGCCATGCGACGGAAGACATCGGCGACCCCTTCGGCATGTTCGGCGAAGTGGGCGGGCGCGCCCGGCCCGAGCCGGAAGCGCCGCGCGAGAGCCGGATGATCCGCAATGCCGAGCGCCGCGCCTTCGAATCCCTCGGCATGGAGATTTCCGCCACGCCCGAGGAGATCAAGGCCCGCTTCAAGGTGCTGGTGAAAAAGTACCACCCCGACGCCAATGGCGGCGACATTTCAACCGAGGACCGTCTGCGCGACGTGATCCAGTCCTATAATCATCTCAAGAACGCGGGCTTCTGCTAGGGAAGCGCGTGCCAGACCAGCCCGCGCGGCTACGCGCGGCAACGGAGGAAGAATGACCGCCCCGCTCACGCAAGCGCCCGCGCTGCCGGACATGAAGGTCTCTGTTCGTCAGGTGTTCGGCATCGACGTCGATCTCGAAGTGCCGGCCTATGCCGAACCCGACGCCTATGTCCCGGAGATCGACCCGGACTACCTGTTCGACCGCCCGACCACGCTCGCCATCCTTGCCGGCTTCGCGCACAACCGCCGCGTGATGGTCACCGGCTATCACGGCACCGGCAAGTCGAGCCATATCGAGCAGGTCGCGGCGCGCCTGAACTGGCCGTGCGTGCGCGTGAACCTCGACAGCCACATCAGCCGCATCGACCTGATCGGCAAGGACGCGATCGTGGTGAAGGAGGGCCTTCAGGTCACCGAGTTCCGCGACGGCATCCTGCCCTGGGCCTACCAGAACAACGTCGCGCTGGTGTTCGACGAATACGACGCCGGCCGCCCGGACGTGATGTTCGTGATCCAGCGCGTGCTGGAATCGGCCGGCCGGCTCACGCTGCTCGACCAGAACCGCGTCATCCGCCCGCACGGCGCCTTCCGCCTGTTCGCCACCGCCAACACGATCGGCCTCGGCGACACGACCGGCCTCTATCACGGCACCCAGCAGATCAACCAGGCGCAGATGGACCGCTGGTCCATCGTCACCACGCTGAACTATCTGGCCCATGACAAGGAGGTCGACATCGTCGTCTCCAAGGCCAAGAACCTGCAGACGCCGGAAGGCCGCGACACCGCCGCGCGCATGGTCCGCCTCGCCGACCTCACCCGTCAGGCCTTCATCAATGGCGACCTGTCGACCGTGATGAGCCCGCGCACCGTCATCACCTGGGGCGAGAATGCTGAGATCTTCCAGGATCTCGCCTTCTCGTTCCGCGTGACCTTCCTCAACAAGTGCGACGAGCTGGAACGCCCGCTGGTGGCCGAGTTCTACCAGCGCTGCTTCGGCAAGGAACTGACCGAGTCCGCGGTCAACGTCGTCCTGTCCTGATCGAGACACGCCCTCTCCCCGCCGGGGGGGAGGGCCTCCGCCCCGGCCTCCGGGGCGATCTCCCGCAAGGGAGAAGTGATGCCAACATCCAAGGCAAGCCCCATGTCCACGTCGAACCGCACCACCCGCACGCCGCCCAAGGAAGCCCCGACCGAGCCGCTCAAGCGTGCCGTCACCGGCTGCCTGCGCGCCATTGCGGGCAATCGCGAGATCGACGTGACCTTCGGCGCGGAAAAGCCCGGCTATGCCGACGGCCGCGCCCGGCTGCCGGAGCCGGCGCGCCGTATGTCGAAGCACGACGCCGCCATCATGCGCGGCCATGCCGATTCCATGGCGCTGCGGATGGCCTGCCACGACCCGAAGATCCACCAGCGCCTGGTGCCGATGGGCGAGCAGGCCCGCGCCGCCTTCGAGGCGGCCGAGCAGACGCGCTGCGAATCCGTCGGCGCCCTGCGCATGGACGGCGTGGCGCTGAACCTCTCCGCCATGCTGGAAGACCGCTACCAGAAGGCCAATTTCGCCAATCTCGCCGACCGCTCGGACGCGCCGCTGGAACACGCGCTCTCACTCATCCTGCGCGAGCGCATGACCGGCATGGCCCCGCCCGCCGCCGCGCGCGAAATGGTCAATCTCTGGCGCGGCTTCATCGAGGAGCACGGTTCCGCCGCGCTCGATGAGCTGGCCGGCGCCGCCGAGAACCAGGCCCGCTTCGCCGAGGCGATGCGCGACCTGCTATCCTCGCTCGGCATGGGTGAGGACATCGCCCCCTACGACGAGAAAAACGACCCCTCCACCGAAACCGACGACAGCCGCGACGACGACAACGGCAAGGGCAGCGACAGCGAGGAGGAGGAGAACGCCGAGGGCCAGACCGAGGTCGATACCGACCTGTCCTCCGACCAGAATCCCGAGGAATCCGAGGAGCAGCAGGACCAGCCCAATTCCGAACTGTCCGACGATGCGGAGCTCGGCGAATCCGACGACGCCTCCGAGCCGTGGAAGCCGGAGAACGCGGTGCCGGCGGAGCCGCGCCCGCCGGAATATCACCCGTTCACGCCGCGCTTCGACGAGACGGTGAACGCCGACGAGCTGTGCGACGCGGAAGAGCTGACGCGGTTGCGCGCCCATCTCGACAAGCAGCTGGTGCATCTGTCCGGCATCGTCGCGCGCCTCGCCAACCGGTTGCAGCGCCGGCTGATGGCGCAGCAGAGCCGAGGCTGGGAGTTCGACCTGGAAGAGGGGATGCTGGACCCGGCGCGCCTGCACCGCATCATCCTCGACCCGATGCAGCCGCTCTCCTTCAAGCGCGAGCGCGACACCGACTTCCGCGACACCGTCGTCACCCTGCTGCTGGACAATTCCGGCTCGATGCGCGGGCGCCCGATCACGGTGGCCGCCGCCTGCGCCGACATTCTCGCCCGCACGCTGGAGCGCTGCGGCGTGAAGGTCGAGATCCTCGGCTTCACCACCAAGGCGTGGAAGGGCGGGCAGGCGCGCGAGGCGTGGCTTTCCGCCGGCAAGCCGGGCGCGCCCGGCCGGCTGAACGACCTGCGCCACATCATCTACAAGTCCGCCGATGCGCCGTGGCGCCGGGCGCGCCGCAATCTCGGCCTGATGATGCGCGAGGGGCTGCTGAAGGAGAACATCGACGGCGAGGCGCTGGAATGGGCGCATAACCGCCTGCTGGCACGCAACGAGTCCCGCCGCATCCTGATGATGATCTCCGACGGCGCGCCGGTGGACGATTCCACCCTCTCGGTGAACCCCGGCAATTATCTGGAGCGTCATCTGCGCTGGATGATCCAGCAGATCGAGGACAAGTCCCCGGTCGAGCTGATCGCCATAGGCATCGGCCATGACGTGACGCGCTACTACAAGCGCGCCGTCACCATCGTCGACGCCGAGGAGTTGGGCGGCGCGATGACCGAGAAGCTGGCGGAACTGTTCAGCGAGCAGGGGGCGCGCGGGAGCGCCAAGGAACAGAAGGGCCGCAGCGCCGCCGCCTTCGCGCAGGCCCCCAAATCCGCGCCGAAGCCGGCTGCACCGACGCCGCTCTCCACGCGCCGGGTGCATTGAGGGCGGTGCGCCGAGGACCCACCCGCCAATTGCGCGCGCGGTGAAAATCGGATGGCTGGGCGTGTTCCGGCCATTCACGACGTTCGGCCGACACACGCGGCCTGTATGCCCGGGCCAAGGCCGTGTGCAACGGCACGGCGTTCTGATGCCGCGAGACACGAGCCTGTCCCGACGGTGTGCAAACGGGCGCCGCTCACCCCTTGAAACCCGCCGGGGCCGCCCCATATAGGCATCATCCCGATCAGAAAGGGGCTTCCGGCATGTTGGCGCCTCGTCAGCGCCTCGCCGGATGGAGGGCGGTCAGGACGGATGTACTCCGGCCGCCTCTCGTACCCTCCGGCCGCTTGACGAGCGGCCGGCCTCTGACGGGATATCTTCGGAAGGAAGACAGGAAGCGCGCCCGCAAGGCGCGCTTTTTTGTTGTCCTCGGCGACGGCGCGCCGAGAGCGCTCGCTCAGACGGGATAGGGCGGACGCGCACCACTCCCGTCGTCGCCGAAGGAGCCTCCGGGACCGGGATCGTCCGGGAGATGCGGCATGGCGACCACGGGCGGCGCCTTCACTGCTGCGCTTTCCGCCCCCGGCTTTACCGGCGCCGGAGCGGCGGCCGCCGGTCTGGGGGCAGGCGCGACCGAATCGAGCCTGGTCTCCGCCTCCGGCGCGAGGCTGGCGGCGGCGCTCTCGCTCGTGAGATCGACCACCGGCCCGGCCGGCCCCGCCGGCGGACGGCTCTCGATCGCGGCGGCGATGGCGAGCTTCACCCGCTCCGCCTCGTTCTCCAGCATCGGCGTCGTGGCGAGGCCCGGGGGCAGCTTCCATTCAAAGGCGTCGAGCCGCCCCGTGACGGGCGAGACGGGCCCCCACGCTTCCGCCACCACCCCGTCGGCCACCCAGGCCGGGTCGCGCTGGGCGCGCACGGCGCGTGCGGTCCATTCGCGGGCCTTGCCGACATCGCCGTGCTCGCCCGCTTCCAGCTCGGCCATCAGCAGGCAGGTGCGCTGCGTCGGCGCCACCAGCAGCGGCGCCAGCGCGGTGCGGGCAACGTCGAAGTCCTGCGCGTCGAGCGCCGCGCGGGCCAGCGCCATGGCGCTTTCGGGATGGGCCGGCTGGTGCGCGGTGAGGGTGCGCACGCGCTTCAGCCGCTCGCGCGAGGCATCGCCGGGCCGCAGGTGCAGATAGGCGTCGGCGAGGTCGGGATGCGGAGTGGCCGCATAGGCAGCCTCGATGATCTTCGCCGCCTTGCGCGTGTCGCCGGAAGCGCCGAGCAGCCGCCCGGCGATCTCCGCCGCCGGCACCAGCGTCGGGGCGAGGCGGGCGGCCTCCTGCGCCTTCTCCCGCGCGGTGGCGGGGTCGGAGAGTTCAAGCGCCTGCGCCTGGGCCGCCAGCAGCACGGCGCGGCGACGGCGATGGGTCGCCCGGTCGAGCGCGCCATGCGCCGCCTCGCGCTCCAGCATGGCCAGCGCACCGGCGAAATCGCCCTTCAGGCAACGCGCTTCGATCACCGCGTCGGCCGCCCAGGCGAGACCGGGCTCGTGACGGGCGGCTTCTTCCGCCGCCTGCAGCGCCGCGCCTTGGTCGCCGCGCCGGCGCGCTTCCACATGCAGCCCGCGCAGACCGAGCAGCCGCGTGCCGGGCACCTCGGTCATGGAGCGGAACACAGCCTCGGCGCCGGCCGGATCGCCGGAGAGCTGCGCCGCCTGCGCCGCCAGCAGCTTGCTGAGAGGCTCGTCGCCGAGCAGCCGCTGGGCGTCATTGGCGGCGCGGCGCGCGCCGACGGCATCGCCGGAACCGACCGCGACCAGGCCGCGCGTCACCGCCGACCAGCCGCGATTGCGGCGCCGGCTGCGCCAGCTATGGGCGATGGTGTCGGGAGAGCGGACGATCAGCCGCAGCAGCGTCCACAGGAGAATCGTCGCCGCCACCAGCGCCAGAAGCGCGCTGGCCGCCACGAGGATGCTGGTCTCGATCTGCCAGCCCTGCCAGTCGATCACCACCGCGCCGGGACGGTCCGCCAGCCATGCGATGCCGAAGGCGACGACGGAAAGAACGAGGAGATAGACGACGAGCCGGATCACTGGCTTGCTCCCGCGAGAGTGGCGAGCACCCGCCGATGCAGCTCGGCCAGGGTGCCGAGGGCGGCCTGCCGGGCGTCCAGCGCGGCGAGCACCGGCTGAGCGGCCGTGCGCTGGGTCTCCGGCAGCGTGGCGATGGAGGCCCGGGCGCCCTCGACATCGCCCTCGCCCAGCGCGTGCTCGGCCTTGGCGAGATCCGACGAGGTGGCGGCGTCATCGGAACGGCGGATGGTGACCAGCTTCTTCGCACCGCCGATCAGCGTCCCGACGATGCCCTCGTCCGCCCCGGCGGCGGGAGCGGCCTCCGTCGCCTCGGGCGCCGTGGCGGCGCGCAGCTGGGCGGCGAGCGCCGCGTTCGTCGCGTAACCTGTGGCGGAAGCGGCTTCCAGCGGCGCCAGCGCGGCGGCGTCGGGACCGAGCAGCGCCTGCGCTGCCTTCAGTTCGGTGGCGAAGGGGCGACCGCCGATCACCGCCTCGCGCAGCGTGTTCAGCACAACCAGCTGCGCGGCGCCCTGCCCGCTGCTGCGTTGGGCGGCGGTGGCGGCACCGAGCTTCTCTTCCAGCGCAGCGACCCGCGTATTGGTCGCGTCGAGCGCCTCGGGGGATGCGGCGGGCGCCGGCGCGGGAATGGCGCTGACCCGCTGCTGAAGTTCTTCGACCTGCCCCTTCACGGCGGTGACGTCCTCCGGGGAGGCCGCCGGCGTCGCGGCAGGCAGCGCGTCGACCCTGGAGCCGAGCGCCCCCAGCCCACTCTCCAGCGCATCGAGCCGGGTGGCCAGCTCGGCGGAGGCGTCGAGCCCTGGCGCCGGCGCGTCACCGGCGCGCGATTCCAGCATCTCCAGCCGCTGGCGCAGATCGAGCGCCCGCGCCTCCAGCTCGGTGATCGCCTCGACATTCTGCTCCGCGCTGGAAAAGGCGGAAACCACGGCGACGGCGAAGGCCGCACCGAGGACGCCGGAAACCAGCGCGACAAGGAGCGTGCCGAACAGGCCCAGCTGACGCTTCGGCGCCGGGGAGGCCGGCGGCGGCACGGGATGGACGGGCTCCAGCGGCTCCGGCCGCTCTTCTGTGGCAGCGGGGGCCTCCTTGGCGTCCGCGGGCGTTGCCCCGGCGTCCAGTACCGGCACTTCGCCGGCGGGCGTCGACCGCGCCGCCGCATCGTCGGCGGAGCCCTGCGCGGGTGTGTCCGGAGACGGCGTGTCGGTGCCGCTGGGCGCGGTGGCGGCGTCGTCGGCAACCGGCTCGGCCGGGGACGTCACCTCGCGGGCGGAAAGGTCGAGCGTCGGCGGCTTGCGGCGCGCGGGCTTGGCGCCCGCCTCCGGCTTGTCCTTCGCGCCCTTGTTGGGATCTTCTGTCGCCACGTCCTTACCTCCGCCTTGATAAAGCGCCGGGCTGGCCCCTGGTTCCGGGATAGACCGCCCGCCCCCGCGCCGCAACCTCGGGAGACTGCGATGGTTTACCGGCCGATGAGATCGAACAGCCCGTCTTCCGTCGGCGCGCGGGCGATCCGGGTCGGCCAGCCCATCGCCGCCAGCGGCTTCGCCACATTGGCCGAGAAGCACAGATGCTCGACATGGCGGAAATGCGTCGCCAGCCCCGCCGCTTCCGCCCGCCCCGCCAGCGTCGCCGCCGTGCGCGGCGAAAAATGGAACGCCGCGTCGATCCGTCCCGCCTGCACCGCCTCCATCGTCGCCGGCGCCAGTGCCGCAGCCGGCACGGTGCGGTAGATCACGAAAAGTTCGGTGGAAATGCCGTCATCCGCCAGCACGGCGGGAAGGTCCACCGCCCGCTCCTCGCCGGCCACGTAGAGCAGCCGGGAGCCGGAGGCCAACCGCTCGCGCAGCAGCACGCCGAGCGCCGCGCCATCGCCGCCGGCGACATGCACCTCGGAGAACGCCGCCGGCGCCGCCGCCGCCGTGCGCCGGCCGACGGCATAGAGCGGCAGGCCGGCGAGCGCCGGCAGTTCCGCCCGCGCCGCGAGGGCACGCGCGCCATTGACGCTGGTCAGCGTCACCGCGTCGAACGCGCCCTCGGGAAGCGCCGCTTCGGAAAGCGCCTCGACCGTCAGCATCGGATCGACGAGCGCGTCATATCCGGCCTCGCGCAGACGTGCGGCGGTGGCCCGCGCGTCCGGCTGCGGCCGTGTCACCAGCACCCGCATCAATGCGGCAGCAGGTCGGGCGGCACCATGGCGCGCATCTCCTTGCCCGCCGCGATGCCGAGTTCCAGCGCCCGGTTGACCGGCCCGTAGCGCACGATCTCGTAGAAGCGCGACCCGTCCGGCGCCAGCACCACGCCGCGAAAGCGGATCTCGTCGCCCTCCACCTGCGCCAGCCCGCCAATGGGCGTGCGGCAGGACCCGTCGAGCTCGGCGAGATAGGCCCGCTCCACCCCCAGCGCGAGCCCGGTCGCGGGGCTGACCACCGGCACCACCAGCGCGTCCACCGCGATGTCGCCGAAGCGGGTCTCGATCGCCACCGCCCCTTGGCCGACCGCGGGCAGGAAATCCGTCGTCTCCAGCACCGAGCTCACCTTGTCGGCGAGGCCGAGCCGGCTGAGCCCGGCATAGGCGAGCAGCGTGCCGTCGAACTCGCCGCTCTCCACCTTGGCGAGGCGGGTATGCACATTGCCGCGCAGCAGCGCGACATCGAGGTCGGGCCGCAGCCGGCGCAGCTGCGCCTCGCGCCGCAGCGAGGCGGTGCCGACCCGGGCGCCGGGCTTGAGGTCGCGCAGCGCCACGCCCTCGCGCAGGATCAGCGCGTCGCGCACATCCGCCCGCGGGAGGTAGCCGACGAGGTGCAGCCCGTCCGGCAGGCGCGTCGGCATGTCCTTGGCCGAATGCACGGCGAGATCGATGCGCCGGTCGAGCAGCGCTTCCTCGAGCTCCTTGGTGAACAGGCCCTTGCCCCCGGCTTCCGAGAGCGCGCGGTCGGTGATGGCGTCGCCCGTCGTGCGGATCACCTGCACCTCCACCGCCTCGTCCGGCCAGCGATGCGCCTTCAGCAGCGCATCGCGCACCGCGTGCGCCTGCCACAGCGCGAGCGGGCTGCCACGGGTGCCGAGCCGGAGTTTGGGAAGCGATTGCGTCATGCCGTCCTGCGGTGCTAGCGGTTCGTCTCCCGTTCAGTTCACCGGCCAACCCCATAAAGTCAATGCGCGATCTTCTCCTGCTCGGTATCGAGACGACCTGCGACGAGACCGCCGCCGCGGTGGTGCGTCGCCGGGCCGACGGCACCGGCGCGATCCTTTCCAACATCGTGCATTCGCAGACCGACGACCATGCCGAGTATGGCGGCGTGGTGCCGGAAATCGCCGCCCGCGCCCATGTCGAGGTGCTCGACCATCTCGTCGCGCGCGCGCTGCGGGCCTCCGGGCTCGGCCTCGACGAGATCGACGGCATCGCCGCCGCCGCCGGCCCGGGTCTCATCGGCGGCGTCATCGTCGGCCTCACCACCGCCAAGGCACTGGCGCTGGCGGCGAAGAAGCCGCTCATCGCCGTCAACCATCTGGAAGCGCACGCGCTCACCGCGCGCCTTACCGATAAGGTGCCCTTCCCCTTCCTGCTGCTGCTGGTCTCGGGCGGCCACACCCAGCTCGTCGCTGTCACCGGCATCGGCGAGTATGAGAAGCTTGGCGGCACGATGGACGACGCCATCGGCGAAGCCTTCGACAAGACCGCCAAGATGCTCGGCCTGCCCTATCCCGGCGGCCCGGCAGTGGAACGCGCGGCTTTGCAGGGCGACCCGGAGCGCTTCGCCCTGCCCCGCCCGCTGCACGGCAAGCCGGTGCCCGACTTCTCGCTCTCCGGGCTCAAGACCGCGGTGCGGATCGAGGCGCTGAAGATCGCCCCGCTGAGCGAGCAGGACGTGAACGATCTGTGCGCCTCGTTCCAGGCGGCGGTCGTCGACATCCTCACGGATCGCGTGCGCTGCGCGCTCAGGGTGATGCGCCATCACGGCGTGAAGCCTTCCGCGCTGGTGCTGGCGGGCGGCGTCGGCGCCAACCAGTCGGTGCGCCGCGCGCTGCACAAGGTCGCGGCCGATGGCGGTACGCGCCTCGCCGTGCCGCCGCCCGAACTGTGCACCGACAATGGCGCGATGATCGCCTGGGCCGGCGCTGAGCGGCTGGCGCGCGGCCTGCATGACGGGCTCGACGCCTCGCCCCGCGCCCGCTGGCCGCTGGGCGAGATGGAAGGCGTGGGCAAGCCGCGCGCCGCCGCCCAGGGAGCCGTCCCCGAAGCCGCGGCCGCCGGCCCGGTTCCGCCGGCGGAGGCCGTCCCGCCCGCCGCGCCGGAAGGGATCGGCGGCTGATGCCGGAACGCTTCGCCTCCATCGGCGTGGTCGGCGCCGGCGCCTGGGGCACGGCGCTCGCCAATGCCGCCGCGCGCGCCGGCCGCGAGGTCGTGCTCTGGGGGCGCGACGCGGCGCTGATGGAAACGCTGCGGCACCAGCGCGCCAATCCCGCTCATCTGCCGGGCGTGGCGCTGGCCGACGCGGTGCATCCCACCACAGAGCTGGCGGAAGTGGCCGGCACCGATGCCGTGCTGCTCGTCGTTCCCGCGCAGGCGAGCCGCTCGGTCGCCGCCGCCCTCGCCCCGCATCTCGCCCCCGGCACGGCGGTGGTCACCTGCGCCAAGGGCATTGAACGCGGCACCTCGCTGTTCATGACGCAGGTGCTGGAACAGGCCTGCCCGCAGGCCGCGCCCGCCATTCTCTCCGGCCCCAGCTTCGCCGCCGATGTCGCCGCCGGGCTGCCCACCGCCGTCACCCTCGCCGCACGGGACGGCGAGAGAGCCGAGGCGCTGGCCGCTGCGCTGGGCTCGGCCTCGTTCCGGCTCTACCACAGCGAGGATGTGCGCGGGGTGGAGATCGGCGGCGCGGCCAAGAACGTGCTCGCCATCGCCGCCGGCATCGTCGGCGGCCGCCGGCTCGGCGCCAGCGCCGGCGCGGCGCTGATCGCGCGCGGCTTTGCCGAACTGATGCGGTTCGGCCGCGCCTATGGCGCGCGGGCGGAGTCGCTAACCGGCCTGTCGGGCCTCGGCGACCTCATCCTCACCTGCTCCACCGCCCAGTCGCGCAACTACGCGCTCGGCCTCAGCCTCGGTCGGGAAGACGGGCTGCACCCGCCGGGCAAGCTGGCCGAAGGCGCGCTCACCGCCAGCGTGCTGGTGGCGATGGCGCAGGCGCGGGGCGTCGACATGCCCATCGCCCGCGCGGTGGAAGACGTGCTGGCCGGGCGCCGCGACATCGAACAGGCGATCGGCTCGCTGCTGGCCCGCCCGCAGAAGGCGGAGGCGTGAGACAGGGATGAGACCTCGGCGGCGAAGCCTGACAGAAGCAACGTCATCCTGAGGCGCAAGTGCAGCGAGCCTCGAAGGATGGGCTCGCGCGGAACGCCATCCTTGAGGCCCGGCGGGCGCCGGGCACCTCAGGATGACGGTCTCCCCAAGTGAGAATGGTAATCTGGTTAGCCGCCCGGCGAGGTCATCAGGAGTGGAAATGGCGCACTGGCTCTACAAATCCGAACCCTTCAAATGGTCCTGGGACCAGCAGGTCGCCGCTGCCGACAAGGGCACCCATTGGGACGGCGTGCGCAACCACCTCGCCAAGCAGCAGCTTCTCGCCATGCGCCTCGGCGACCACGGATTCTTCTACCATTCGAACGAGGGCAAGGAGATCGTCGGCATCGTCGAGGTCATCAAGGAGGCCTATCCCGACCCTTCCGACCCCTCGGGGAAGTTCGTCATGGTCGACCTCAAGGCGGTGGCGGCGCTGAAGAACCCGGTGTCGCTGGCGGCGGTGAAGGTGGAACCACGCCTCGCCGAGATGGCGCTGATGAAATTCTCCCGCCTCTCCGTCCAGCCCGTCACCGACGCCGAATGGGACATCGTGCTGGAGATGGCGGGCGGCACGCGGTGACGCCGCGCGGCATCGCCGACCCCCTCGCCTTCGTCCGCGCCGAGACGCGGCGGCTCGCCCCGCCGCTGGTGCCGGAAATCACGCTGCACCTCGCCGAGGAATCGCTGCCGATCTGGCAGCGCACCGAGGAGGAACTGGGCGAGATCGGCCTGCCGCCGCCCTTTTGGGCCTTTGCCTGGGCCGGCGGGCAGGCGCTGGCGCGCTATCTGCTCGACCATCCCGAGACCGTGCGCGGGAAGCGCGTTCTGGATTTCGCCGCCGGCTCGGGGCTGGTCGGCATCGCTGCGGTGAAGGCCGGCGCGGCGCATGTCGCCTGTGCCGACATCGACCCCTTCGCCCATGCCGCCATCGCGCTGAACGCCGAACTCAACGGTGCGGGGCCGCTCGAGGTGGTCACCTCCGACGTGGTCGGCACGCAAGGCGGCTGGGAGGTGGTGCTGGCCGGCGACATCGCCTATGAGCGCGACCTCGCGACGCGGGTGTTCGCCTGGCTGGAAGACCTCGCGGCCGGCGGCGCGGAAGTGTGGATCGGCGATCCCGGCCGCTCCTATCTGCCGCGCGAGCGGCTGGAAAAGCTGGCGGACTATGCCGTGCCGGTCTCGCGCGACCTGGAAGATGCGGAGATCAAGGCCACCAGCGTGTGGCGCCCGCGGCGCGGCTGAGGCCGAGGTACCGCGCCCTCCGCGCGACTACCTACCAACCAAAGTTGCGCGCCCGCGCGCTTGTCCCGCCCCGGCGGGGTCACCATAATCCCGCCGAAGCAAGAGAGGGCGCGCAGCGCCGGCCTGATGGGGAGAAACGCCATGTCCGACAAGATTTACGACGTGCCCGCGGAATGGGCGAAGCGGGCCTTTCTCGACGACCGCGCCTATCAGGCGAAGTATGAGGCTTCTCTGCGCGACCCGCAGGCCTTCTGGGCGGACGAGGGCAAGCGGATCGAGTGGTTCGAGCCCTATACGGTGGTGAAGAACACCTCCTTCGATCCCGGCCACGTGTCGATCAAATGGTTTGAGGACGGTGTCACCAATGTCGCCTGGAACTGCATCGACCGTCACCTGCCCACCCGCGCCGACCAGGTCGCCATCATCTGGGAGGGAGACGATCCTTCCGAGCACCGTCACATCACCTATCAGGAGCTGCATGACGAGGTCTGCCGCTTCGCCAACGTGCTGCGCAACCGCAATGTGGAGAAGGGCGACCGCGTCACCATCTACATGCCGATGATCCCCGAGGCGGCCTATGCGATGCTCGCCTGCGCGCGGCTCGGCGCCGTCCATTCCGTGGTGTTCGGCGGCTTCTCCCCCGACAGCCTCGCCGGGCGCATCCGCGACTGCGGCTCCAAGGTCGTCATCACCGCCGACGAGGGCCTGCGCGGCGGCCGCAAGGTGCCGCTGAAGGCCAATGTCGACGCCGCCATCGCCAAGCTCACCGACATCGAGGTCGATCACGTCGTCGTCGTCCGCCGCACCGGCGGCACGGTCAACATGAAGCCCGGCCGCGACGTCTGGTACCACGAGGCGGCGGAACTGGTGACCAGCCACTGCCCGGCGACCCCGGTGAACGCGGAACACCCGCTGTTCATCCTCTACACCTCGGGCTCGACCGGCCTGCCCAAGGGCGTGCTTCACACCACGGGCGGCTATCTCGTCTACGCCTCGATGACCCATCAATACGTGTTCGACTATCACGAGGGCGACATCTACTGGTGCACCGCCGATATCGGCTGGGTGACGGGGCACAGCTACATCGTCTACGGCCCGCTCGCCAACGGCGCCACCACGCTGATGTTCGAGGGCGTGCCGAACTACCCGACCAATTCCCGCTTCTGGGAGGTGGTCGACAAGCACAAGGTCAACATCTTCTATACCGCGCCCACCGCCATCCGCGCGCTGATGCAGGGCGGCGACGCGCCGGTGACGAAGACGAGCCGCGCCTCTCTCCGCCTGCTCGGCTCGGTGGGCGAGCCGATCAACCCGGAAGCGTGGGAATGGT
>JAEYTJ010000189.1 GCA_023434095.1 Pseudomonadota bacterium
GATGGCCCCGCTGCCGGACCATGCCGTTGTTATCGCACGACGACTTATCCACACCCCGCCTTTCGGCGCTGGCACGGAACGTCACGTGATGAAGGGCACCCGGCTCAGGATTTCGACAGGACCGGAAGCAGGCGCGGCGCTCGACACTTTAACCCGCGCCACGCAGGCGAGCGGCAGATGTCGCGGCTCTGCACTCGACACGCCGTGAAAGGAGCAGACTGGGGAAGTGCTGGCCCCGTTTACGGACCATCCCACCAGCCGCCCTTCCGGCCGATAATCGGCCACCGCAAGGCGCGAAAAGACAAGGCCGCCTCACGTCGCCCTGGCGCATGAACAAATCAGAAGGGAAAATCTGGAGCGGCGGTGGAATTCGAACCCACTACCCCGACATTGGATGGGTTGTCGGCGAACCCACCTTTGTCCCGGAGAGATGCGCGGATGCGGTCGGCGTCATAGGCCTTGTCCGCCAGCACGATTGTTCCGGCGCCAACATGGTCAAGCAGATCGTGAACGACTTGGCCGTCATGGCTTTGCCCCGCAGTCAGGCTCAGTCGGATCGGAAGCCTTTGCGCATCAACGACCGCGTGGATTTTGGTCGTGAGGCCCCCTCGGGAGCGAGCGAGACAATGATCTCGATCCCCCTTTTGCCGTCGCGGCCTGTTGATGGGCGCGAACGGAGGGGCTGTCGATCATCTGTATGTCACCGTCATGGGCAGCGGTGATGGCATCCATCATCCGGTCCCAGACGCCCGCCTTTCGCCATCGGACGAAGCGGTTGTAGCAGGTAGTGCGCCGTAGCGTCCGGGAAGGTCGCGCCACAGCGTACCGGATCGCAGCACCCAAAAGATGCCGTTCAGCACGCGTCGGTCAGCGACGCGCGGAACACCACGCGGCTTGTTCGGCAACAGCGGCTCGATCACGCGCCACTCGAAGTCGGTCAGGTCATATCTGCTCATGCAAAGTCTGAATCAGCAAACAGCCGAGATGGAAAGTGGAGATGGCCGAGGGCTGCATTTTTCGGTTATGCCTGAAGCATGACTCCCCTCTACCCAAAGATACGGCTCTCCGGCCTACGTGAAATCGGGTGGGAACTCTGGAGATCCGATCGGATTGGCGCATAACGGGAGTTCGCCCGATGAGGGGTGCGCGGACGAATACGATCGTTACCTGCTCCACGTCGTCAGCATGATCTCTCGTGGCGGCTCAACGGATGAGGCTACCATCTCTACCTCACCGGCATAGCGTCCGAGCACATGAGGCTGTCTGTTGTGGAAGCAGACGCCGCAGCGGCGACGGCCCAAGCGATAGCCAACTATCTCTTATTCTTTGCCGAATGAACCGAAGACCGCCCGCTGAACACGTTTATGGGTTCGCGGCTTGGATCGAGCCCATCGAAACAGGTAGTTCGGATCACCTCGTGCAGCGGGCGACGGGCGCCGTCACAGCGGATCGCGGCATTCGGAAGTGCCGATCGGCCGCGCAGCCTCGCCCGAGGTGAAGCTGCGTATAATCTTTTGGACGAGGGCGGAAACAGCTCATCGCCTGAAGCTGTGAACGCAACAACTCAGCCTGCGCTCCGATCGTCTCGTCCACACCGATCATCACTTTTCGCGTATGTACGGCAGCGGGGTTTAAGTCGAAAGCCTTCATCGCGGTTATTTTGCCAGTATGGCTATTTAACCGTGACGATAGTGATGGATTGCAGGCTCTGCGCCACCGTCGATCCACTCGGGGCAACCCGACTCACGTGACGACCCCTTTCGATGTGGGAGGGGCAGTCGCGGTTTCACCGCGAGAATTGGACCCGTCACTCGGCCCGCGGCGTCGCTCCGGACGCGTGATGGATAAAATTGGCGATCTTCGCCAGCAGCCTCGACTGACTGCGATCGATCATGGGATTGAACCAGTGATTGTTCAGAAAGCGTTGCCCGGGCAGGTCCCACAGCGTGGAGGACAGGTGATCGGTGTGGCCAACCAGCGGCGGAAACAGGGTGCAGCAGCTGAGTGCATTCGTTTCGAGATAGCGGTCAATAGTCGCTTTGGTCACGTCCTCTCCCTCCAACCGATAGCCGGCGAGGGTCTCAAGCGCCTTCGGACCGTAAATGCCGAAGACCATGCCGACGACCTTGTCGATCTCGATAAGCAGACCGCTCCCGTGAGGCTGCACCGCTTTCACCTGTGCCTGCGGTGAGAGGTCGGTGATTAGGCCGGAAAACAGGTCGCACGGGTTCTGAGCGGCATCGAACCACGCTAGCAGGGCAGCGAGACGGCTGTCGAAATCAGGGGCAAGCTGCGCGTCGTCCTCCCAGATGATGAGCCGCCGGCGCTCCGCTGCGCGCGCGCGGCGGGCGAGGTAGCGATAGCTCAGAGCCGTGCCCTTCCAGCCCTCGATTTGGCGAAGACCGGGAAAGAGAAGGGCGCCCGGTCGGATGCTCGTGCGCGCATGGGCAAAACGTTCCTGCGACTCGGGGATGCACAGCACGATAGCCGACGCATCGAGACTGGTCTGCGCTGTCGCGGCCTCGAAGGCGACATCGTCCAGCACACCGCAGCCGTGGAAGGCGCGGGCGAGCATGTGGGGGAGGGCGAGAGGTGACCGATCGGGCCAAACGGGACCCGCAATAGCGAACGGCACCAGCGGTACGTAGAAGATCTGGTGCATCACCAGACCGCGCGCCTGAAGCTCTGCGATGCGGGGCAGCACGGCCTCGAACACCGCGAGCGAGGCCGCCAATTGCTCAAGCATCGCCCCGGTGGGGGCCGCCGTCGCGCTTTCCACCAGCCAGAGAATGCGCCGGTCGGGCGGCGGCAATTGCGCGAATTCGGCTGGACTGAGAACCACATAGAGGTCGTCGGCAAACGTCGTTGGCACGGTGGTGCGCACGGTGCAGCGCAAGGACATGGCCTCCACCAGTTCCGCCACTGCCCGGGCCGCGCGGTGCAGCCGCTCCGGGGCAATGAGCACCACGGAGCGCACGCGCGCCAGCTGGCCGGAGGCGCGCAGCGCGCGCATGCGGACGCGGTAATCGTCCGGTTCGATGAGGTGGGTAATGGGGGTGATGAGAGCACCCCGCCACGCGCCGGGCAGCAGGCGGCGGAGCGCGCGAGCGGCGAAAAGAAGTGCCCGCCGGCGCGCGGCCGCCCACAGCGGCGCCGCGGCCTGCTTCCTGATCTGGCGCTGCAACTTCGCGCGTTGCGCCTCCTCTGCCTGAAGCCGTTCCTCGAAATGGCGCAGCGCGGCCCGCAGCGTGTGGGTCGCCAAACCGACATCGTCGAGGGGAGCATCGGCTCCGCCGGTCTCGCACGACGCTCCCGGCGGAGGCAAAGGGGACCGTTCGTCCGTCATCCCAGCACTCCGGTGGCGGCGAGGAGCGCGCGCGGAAAACCGTCTACCGGGGCCGGTCGATAGGCCCGGGCCCTGGCGCGCAACTCCTCCAGATAAGCGTCGTCGAGACACAGGCGATGGACCTCGTCGCGCCAGGCCGGCAGATCGCCCGGATCAAGCGCCGGCATCAGCCCTGCCGAGGCCTCGATGAGGGCCGGGTGTGCGGACAGTACCACCGGCGTTCCCGCCGCGAGACTTTCCGCCACGGGGAGCCCGAAGCCTTCGTTAAAGGAGGGGAAGACGGAAAAGCGGGCATGGCGATAGAGCCAGTGCAGTTGTTCGTCGCGCAGGGCGGGGGCCACGGTCACATGCGGCGCGAGGCGCCAATTGCGCTCCATCGCCAGCCGCACCGCATCGACGCCCCAGCCCCAGCGACCCGCCAGTACCAGCATGGGCAAGCGTTCTTCCGGAAGCTCCTGCCGCAACCGCTCCCACAGGTTCAGCAGCAGGATGTGGTTCTTGCGAATTTCGATGGTCGAGCAATACAGCACAAAGGGCCGGTCAGCCGGCCCACCCGGAGGCGGGCAACCCGGCCGATCAGGGGCCGTGGCGAGGCCCGCCGGCGCCGCGACGGCAGGCAGGGGCACGGCGTGGCCGTGTTCCTCCAGCGCCCGCTGCACCTGCCGTGCCGCATGGTGCGAGACGGCGACGCGCTCATCCGCTTCGGCGAGGGTGCCAAGCATGGCAGCGCTGTACGCAAGAGGATCGCGGCCGGCCGTCCATTGCGGAGTCTCCCAGACCATCACGTCATGCACCGCCAGCACCACACGGCCCCCGCGCGCGCGGAGGGCCGCAAAGACCCGCGGCGGCAGATGGTCCCACGGGTTGCCGACGCTCACCAGCACGTCGCCCGGGCCTGGCGCGAAGGGCCGGGCTCCGGTCGAGAGGGCTTGCCAGCGCGCTGTCGCGCGGCGTTCCGCCCGGCGCACGAGACCACGCGGCACCAGACGGCGCAAGCTGGAACCGGCCAACGAGAACGCCCTGAGCGCGCGCACGACGTGGCCCTCAGCCAGCGGCTTTCGGCGCGGCGGCAACGGGCCCGTCGCCAGCTCGGCATTCGCCAGCCTGCCCATGCCGTCAGGCACGCTGGCCAGAAATTCCAGCTCCTGCCCGGTGAGCCGCCGATAGCCCGTCCCATCGGCGCGACGCCGGACCAGCTGGACGGCGACGGGCTGGGAGACGAGGAGTTCGGCGGTGTGTCGTTCCACCCGCGACATGCCCACGGGTGGTTGCCATGCCATGTCCAGCGTCAGCGAGACATCGAGCAGCACAGCCGGGCCGGGCCCGCCCGCACCGCGCGGCGGAGCAATCTGGCGGCGGCACCACGCACCGTCCAGCACCATGGTTAGCTGCGCCAGTACATGGGGCGTCGCGAACTCGCGTTCGGCCCGCTCGCGCCCGTTGCGGCCCAGACGAGCGGCCAAGACGGGGTCGCGGTGCAGCCGTTCCATCGCGGCGGCCAGAGCCTCGACGTCCCCCTCGTCGACGAGCAGGCCATCGACCTCGTGCCGGATGAGATGCGCGGGCGCCCCACAGGCGAAGGCGATCACCGGCCGGCCCTGCGCCCAAGCCTCGATGATGGAGCGGCCGAAAGTCTCGGGACCGCCATTCGAAGAAATGGAGGTGACGAGCACGGCACGCGCCTGCCTTAGCAGGTCCGTGGGGTCGGCCACATGATCATGGAGGCTCAGCGTGCCGCCGGCGCCGGTTGCCGTTATCCGGTTCTGCAGTTCGCGATACAGGTCCGGGCTCGGTCGATGTCCCACCGAGGCGATGCGCAGGCCGGGACAGCGGGGCGCCAGCCGCGCGGCGGCCTCAACAAGCGCGACGTGGCCCTTGAACGGATTCACCGTCGCCAGATGCAGGAAGGGCGCATCGGCGGGCAGCTCGGCAGCGGGCACCGCCGGAATGTCGACCGGGTTTGGCAGCACCAGTGCCCGCATCGGCCCCTGCGGCCAAACATGGGCGGCGAGGTAATCGGGCTTTTCAAGCACCGACCGGTCGGGCACCAGCAGCGTCGCCCGGCGCAGCTTCGGCAGGAGCCTCTCATGATCGAACCACAGGAAATCATGCGCGGCCACATAGGAGATGGCATCGAGCCCGGGCAACCGGCGCGCCGCCCGCACGAGAATGCGCAGCGAATCCAGCGTATTGGTCAGGATAGCCGAGGGCTGCGACGTCAGCACGCGCCGTATCAGCAAACGCGCGGCGACCTTCACGAAATCGCGGCAGGTGGCATCCACCTCTACAATGTCGAGACCGGGATGCGCCATGCGCCGCAGACGCTCCAGATGCAGCGGATTGCTGGCGAAGATAGTCACGCGCCGCTCAGTGAGCAGCAGCGGCAGCAGCGTTTCAATGTTGCGCTCGGCGCCGCCATAACCGGTGGCGACCGAGAGGATAAGCAAGGGAGGGCGGGCCGCTGGAGGGGCGGTCTTGTGCACGGCACGTTCCTTCGTCATCCGTCAGCGTCGAGGGGGGAGGATGTAGCGCCGGCCGGGGCGGCGCGGTACTCCTCGCGCAACAGACGCTCACCCTCGCCGGCGATATGGGCCGCGAGAGCCGGATCGGTCAGCAGTGCGGCACACTGGCGGGCGAACAGCGCGGCGTCATCCGCCACCAGCACATGGCGCCCGGCCTCGACCCGCAGCCCCCGGACCGCGTGGGAAGTCGCCACCACAGGCCGCCGATAGTGCCAGGCTTCCAGCACTTTCAACTTCGTGCCGCCGCCGCCGCGCAGCGGCGCGATGACGACGGTGGCCTGCGCATAAAGCGGTCGCAGGTCGCCAGGCTCATGGACGTAGGCCAGGCCCTTCTTCGCCATGTAGCGGCGCAGCGAGCCTCTTGCGCGGCCGGCGATGACGACCTGCACGTCCGGCACCTGGCGGCGCAGACGGGGCAACACGGCACGGGCGAACCAGAGCACCGCGTCTTCATTCGGGGGATAGAACAGCGCGCCGACGAAAAGCAGCGTTCGCCCGCCAGAGGGAGGCGGAGGCAGGGCGGGGAGGCCGTCGGCCAGAAAGCGGTTGCCGGTGGTCCGCACCTCACCCATGCCCGGCAACCGGGCGATGCGTTCGGCATCCTCGCCGGCGGACAAATGCACAAGGCGGTAGCCGGGCAGAAGCTGCCGTTCCAGCCGCGCGTAACGCCGCCCCTGCCACAGATAGGCCAGCGCCGCGCGCACGCGCGCCCGGCGCAGCATCAGGCCTGCAAGGCTGAGGCGCGTCGCCGATTCCCAGTCGTCGCAATCCATCTCGGCCACGGCACGCCACGCCGGCGGCAGATGGGAGGCGACATCATGCAGATAGAACCTGAACACGATCACCCGCGCCGGCACTGGGCCGGGCAGCGCCATCAGCGCGGCGGCGGCCGCCGCATCCGGCTCGAACCAGTCCAGCAGCCGGCGGCGCCTTAGAGCGGGGCCGACGCAACGCACGACATGCAGCTTGCCCGGCAGTGGCAAGGCAGGAATGAGCGCGGCGGTGCTGCGCGTCACCACCACGATATCGAGATCGTGCAATGCCGCCAGTTCGCACGCCCAGCGCCACGCCCGGCGCATGAGCCCGACGCCGTCGGGCGAGGGCAGCACATGGGTGAGAAGCACCGCCCGGCTGCGCGATGGAGGCGCCTCGCTCACCGACGCCTCCTGCGGAAAAGCCGGCGCAGCCGGTAGGCCAGCGCCGACGAGGCCAGCCCCGGCGGCAGGTGGCGGCGCGCCAAACGGGCATAGGTGGTGCGGGCATGCGCGACATAGTCGGGCGTCAGCCGCGTGTGGTTGAAATCAGGAATGTCGAGCCGCTCCACATCCCACCAGATATGGGCCCACAGATGGATGCTGCTGGCGTCGGGCGGCACGGCGCGGTTTGCCCGGAACAGGCCGGAAATACCGGCGAACGACCAGTCCAGCGCGAAGAAGCGGCTTTCGGGCTCGACGTGAATCCAGTGCGGAAACTCGCGGCTGAGCCGGTAGGGCAGGAAGGTGGAGTGATGGCTCCAACTGCCATCGAAGGCGGCCGGCATGCGCTCGATCCAGGTACGGATGAAGGGCGCGCCGGGCTCGGCCATGATCAGTGCGTTGCACAGCGAACCCTCCGGAGCGGACGGGGCGGCGACATCCACGCGCTCATGCCCCATGACGCAGGACTGGTCGAACAGTTCGGGCGGAGGAGGAGCCAGGAACAGCGTGTCCATATCCGCATAGACGCCGCCCTGTTCATGGAGAACGCGCAGGCGAATGAAGTCCGACTGATGCGCGTAGGCGAACGGCTTTATGGACGGATCGGCGTAGTCGAACGCGATCTGCCCTTCATGCGCGGGAATCGGCTGCACCTCGATCTGCGGCAGAATCCGCTCCCACAGCGGCCCATGGGGACGGTTGAGCAGATGCACGACCACGCGCTCCGGCCGGTTCACCTCAAGGCAGGAGGCCAGGCAGAGATAGTGCATCAGGTGGAAAGGCTCCGTCTGCGGGCGCAGGCCGAAGACGAAATGATAGACATTGGGGATGCGCTGCGTGCGCGGTACCGGGCCAGCAGGGCAAGAGAGGGCTGTCACGTCGACCGCGCGCGGTTTGGAAGCTCCCCGCCGGGGCGTGAAGCGATCCGTGAAGGTTGTCGGGCCAGATACACCACTAGAATGCCGCCACTGCTGCTCGATTTCGACGGCCTCTGCCTGTCTTCACCTTCGTCTGACGCGGCCGGTTCTTTCATACCATTGGGACCCGTGTCGCGTTTCATACAGGATCGCGTATCGGGACATTACACACTCTTACGTTCCGGGCCGAGGCTTCGCCCCGCCGCAAACGTCCGCACGAGGCTCGCCACGGCCCGCGACCGCTACAATCCATCCGGCCCGCCTTGCCTTACTTCGCGCTCAATGCCACCAACGCCGCTGATCGTCTGCCGGGAGGCCTCGAGCCTATGCGTCACGTTTCATCGCCTTGCTGCGGCGATTATGGGGCATGAGCGTGCGCGCGTCGCATGAACTTCCCGCGCTGCGCTATGTCGGCCTCGGCGACTCCAGCGGCTATGCCGTGGCGGCGGCGGCGCTGGTGCGCGCGCTGAGCGCGGCCGGCGCCCGGGTGATGTGGGAACCGCTGCTGCCCGGCGGCGGCCTGGGTCTCGGCTATGCGCCCGCCCCCTCGCACGAAGCCGGCCCGGACGATCTGCGAGCGCTGCGCGACGACGCGGCGGCCAGCGACGCCGCCATTATTCACCTCGTGCCGGAATACTACCCCCACTTCCTCCGCCGCGAGCGGGACCGCGGCACACGCTGCGTCGTTGGCCATACCGTGTGGGAGACGGACCGGCTGCCCGCCCACTGGCCCGCGCTGATCAATCAGCTCGATGCGGTGATCGTACCGACCGACTGGAACCGGCAGGTGTTCCGCGACAGCGGCGTCGATGTCCCAATCTGGGTCGTGCCGCACCAGCCCCCGCCCGCGCGTCGCGCCACGCCCGAGGATCGCCCCCGGCGCCTGAGCCGCCTGCCCCCCCTTGAAGGCCGGCGCCTGTTCTACACCGTGGCGACATGGCTGGAGCGCAAATCCATCGGCCCGACAATTGCCGCCTTCGCCGAAGCGTTCAGCCATGGCGATGCCGTGGCGTTTATTCTCAAGACCACGCCGCACGATCTGGAGCGCGTGCGCCACGATCCCGGCCACAAGGACGAGAGCGTGCCGGTACTGCCGCAGTTCGAGGCGATGATCGGCCGCGCCGTGCTGCGCCATGACCGTCTGCCCCCGCCGATCTGCCTGCTGACCGATGACCTGCCGGACGGCGAAATCCAGGCATTGCATGAGATGGGCGATTGCTACGTCTCGCTTTGCCGGGCCGAGGGCTGGGGCCTCGGTGCCTTCGAGGCCGCCTCGGCCGGGCACCCGGTCATCATCACCGGCTGGGGCGGGCCGACGGCCTTCCTGCGGCCCGAGGCGGCCTATTTCGTTGACTGGTCGCCGGCTCCCGTGCAGCCCGGCGCGCCTAATCGAAGCTATACGCCGGATCAGAGATGGGCGGAACCGGATATGGCCTCCGCCGTGGCCGCGCTGCGCGCGGTCGCGGCAAACCCCACCGAAGCCGCCCGGCGCGGGGCGATGGGGGCGCAGCACATCCGGCAGAGCATCGATCCGCCAGCCGTGACCGAGGTCCTCATGAACCAGCTCGTCCGCGCCGTGGCGGCGACGCCGCCGGCGAGGACCCGCCCGGCATTGCCGATTCGCGCTCTGCGCCGCGCCCATACGGTTGCTAAAGGCCTATTTGCTGGCTGACGTGCTCCCGCTTCTTGGTCCTGACGTTGCCCCAACTTCAATCCACAGTGAGCTCGTTCTGGCGGTTGGATGAAGCGCCACCCTTTTCCAGACCAGCCGGAGCTGGAATTTTCCGGGGCTAGGGCTCATGCCGGTGGGGTGCCGGAGAGCCATTTATCAGTGCGATCGGAGGACTGATGCGTTTTCTAGCGCCGCGGCTATCTCACGCGCTTGGCCTTCCACTCGTCAGTCGCGGCCAGTGACAAAAGTGTCTCTAACGCCACCTCGGCCACCGCGATGGTCGCGCGCGACGAGGGTCGATTCAGCGGCGTCGCGAGATAGACGGTGCGGCGAAAACCCGGGTCGACGATGCGGAACGTATGGATGGGGGCCTGGCCGGCCAAGCTCGAGATCGAGCCGGGATGGCGCGCGGCGAGCGAGCAGA
>JAEYTJ010000200.1 GCA_023434095.1 Pseudomonadota bacterium
CCGGCGAGAGGCTTCGAATTTCGGGCAATGTACGGGGTCGGTGCGCCGCCCGTTCGGCGCGGCTCGAACGGGTCGAGAAGGCCGCAGGGGCGTCGCGGGACTTGCCGCGTGCTGCCGCCCCCCCCTCGCAGAGGCACTCAACCTGCCACAGGTTCTAGCCTGCAACCCGGCAGGCCCCGTGCCCCGGCGGCTCGCTGCCGTCTCCACCCGATCCGTCGTGATGCCGTGCCGCATGCCCCCGAGACAGCCGGACTCGCCTTCGGGTAATCCGCCGTTCCTGCCCCGGAGCGTGGGTGGCCTGTGCGTTCTCGTCGCTCGCTGTCGCAGGACGCGTCTTCCCCGCGCCATCACAGCGGGGAACAGCGATGCCGCCTGTTGCGAGGGTCGAAGCCATAGGCCTGCTACTGAGATCTTCTGAAGCCGTCACCTGGCGTCACCCTCGAGAATCCCCTCACTCGCTCATGCGGAACTATTCGCTTCCTAGCCCGTCATGACGGGGGAAGGGTTTCGAACGGTGTGCGAGGGCCGCCGCCCTGTCGGGGGCATCAGGGACACGCGGGGCGAGGCAAGTCCTTGTCTCATGTCGGATTTCGGGAGCATGGGGACCGCGGAACTTTGCATTCTTTGGCCGGCACGGTTGACGCTGGCCGGTCTGGCACGGCAATCAGGAGCAGGCTCTCCTATGGAAAGCTGGCGTTCATTGTCGCCGCGTTAGGGTCGCGGCCTGTAGGGAGCGTCGCAACGGGTCTGCGGGGCTAAGGCGAACGAGGGGGAGGAAGCGGGTTGGCGATTGGCGGTGGGAAGAGGCAACGCTGGCTCGTGCTCGCCTTTTGCGCGGCGCTGGCCCTGTCCGCCCTCCCCGTTCCGGCCTTCGCCCAACTCTTCGGGGGCCCTCAGAACGAAGCCAGCGAGGACGGCGGGGCGGGTGGCTTCTTCGGACCGATCATCAATCTGTTCAGCCCCAAGCCTCTGACAGCCGGCCCGCCTGCGCCGGACGCCACGCCTTATACGGTGTCTCTCGCGGTCACGGGGGGCGACAGCACGCTCAAGGACCGTATCGAAGCGGCGTCGACGCTGGAGCGGCTCAGCGAGCGCCCTCCCTCGGGCGCAGCAGGCTTGGTGCGCCGGGCGCTGGCGGACCGGCGCGACATCAACGCCGCCCTGTACGCCGCGGGCTATTATGGCGGCGTCATCCGCATCCGCCTCGCCGGCACCGCGCCGGACGCACCGGATGTATTCCAGCGTGTCGAAGCGGCACGCGCGAGCGGTCCCGTGCCGGTGCAAATCGAGGTGCAGGCCGGCCCGCAGTTCCATTTCGGCCACGTCGAGCTGCTCGATGCGGCAACCCGGCGCCCCCTCGCGGAGGCTCCTTCGCTGGCGCGGCTGCGGCTGGAGCCGGGGGAACCGGCGCTGGCGACCTCTATCGTCCGCGCCGAAGGTGCGATCGTCGATCACTGGCGGCGTATGGCCCACCCCTTCGTCCGCGTCGCGGAAAAGGAGGTCGTGGCCGATCACAAGACGCAGACGGTGGACGTCACGTTTCTCGTCGCACCGGGACCCGTGGCCACCTTCGGCCGCTTCAGCGTGGTGGGCGCCGATTTCCTCACGCCTGGCTTCATCGAGGAGCGTATCGAGATCGCGCCGGGAACGCCCTATTCCCCTGAGGTGCTCGACCGTCTGCGCCGGCGCCTCCTGGAGTACGAGGCCATTGCCAGCGTGCGCATCAACGAGGCCGATACGCTGGCGCCCGACGGCAGCCTGCCGATCACCATCGAGGTGTCGCCCCGCCTGCCGCGTTATGTCGGCTTCAGCGCCACCTATTCCTCGACGGATGGCTCGGCCATCAACGCCTATTGGGGGCATCGCAACCTGTTCGGCGGCGGCGAGACGCTGCGCCTCGACGCCCAGGTGTCATGGTTCGGCGAGAAATCCGAAGCCGTGCCCAGTGCCGACCCGTTCGGCTACAAGCTCGCGGCCACTTTCGTGAAGCCCGGCATCTACACCGTGCAGGACGATCTCGTCGCCAATGCCGCGGTGCTGCGGGAGGTGACGAACGCCTATGTGCGTGAGGCAGTGACTTTGCTGGCGGGCATTCGTCATCGCTACAGCGACGACCTGACCCTGCAGGTGAGCCTCGACCTCGAACAGTCGCAGGTGGAGGACAGCACGGGCACACGGGACTACGGCATTATCGGCGTGCCGTTCGAACTGACCTACGACACCACCGACAGCAAGCTCGACCCCTCGCGCGGCTGGCGCGCGACGGCGACGGTGGAACCCTTCGCCTATCTCGGCGACGCCGGCGCCGGGCCCACTTTGTTCCGGGGCTCGGTCGCCACCTACCACGCCTTCGACGAAAACAAGCGGTTCATCCTGGCCGGCCGCATGGCGGCGGGCAGCATCGTCGGCGCCGGCCTCTACGACGTCCCGCCGCAGCGGCGCTTCTATGTGGGCGGCGGCGGCTCGCTGCGCGGCTATGACTACCAGTCCGCCAGCCCACGCAACGAAGACGGCATCATCATCGGCGGGCGCAGCTTCTTCGAAGCGTCGGTCGAGGCGCGCGTGCGCGTTACCGAGACCATCGGCATCGTACCGTTCTTCGACATGGGCTCGGCCTTCGCCTCCGAATGGCCGGACTTTGACGGCATCAAATATTCGGCGGGCGTCGGCCTGCGCTACTACACGGCGATTGGGCCCCTGCGTGTGGATCTCGCCTTCCCGCTCAATCCCGGCCCCGACGATGGTGATTTCGGCGTCTATGTCAGCCTGGGGCAGGCCTTCTGATGGCACGTGCGCTCAAAATGCTCGGAAGGATCCTCCTCGTACTGCTGGTGGTGCTGGCGGTCGCCTTCGGCGCGCTGCAGATTCCGCCGGGCAAGGCGCTGCTGGCCAATCTCGCCTCGTCGCTCGCCTCCTCCCCCGGCCTGACGGTTTCCATTCGCGGCCTTGGCGGATTTGTGCCGTTCGACATGAGCGTCGAGGCCATTGAACTCTCCGACGCCGACGGCCCCTTCGCCCGCATCGAGGACACGCGGCTGGACTGGCGGCCACTGGCTCTGCTCTCCGGGCGTGTGGAGGTGACGACGCTGTCGGCCGCACGCATCGGCCTCGATCGCCGCCCGGTGCTGCCGCCCGCGCCGTCCACCACGGAAGACGGCTCGTCCTTCGCTCTTCCAGTGCGGCTCGAATCCCTCTCGGTCGCCGATATCGTCCTGGCCGAGCCTGTCCTGGACCATGCGGCACGGCTGTCCTTCAACGGTTCGGCCGACCTCGCCTCACTGGCGCAGGGCCTCTCGCTGACCTTCACGCTGGAGCGGCTCGACGCCCCCGGCTCGCTGAAGGGCAGTGCCGGCTACGCACCTGAGGCCGGCTATCTCAATCTCGACCTCACGGCGCGCGAGCCCGCCGGCGGCCTGATGGCGCGCGCCGCCGGCTTCGATGGACTGCCCGAGATTTCCGCCGCGCTGAACGGCGCCGGGCCGCTGGACGCCTGGGACGGACATCTGCGCGTGCGCGTGGGTGATCTCGCCGAAATCAGCGGGGCCGCCGGCATTCGCGCGGTTGCCGAGGGGCACAGGGCGAACGTCGCGCTGGATGCCGATATCGCGAAAATTTTGCCGGCGAATATCGCGCCGCTCTTCGAAGGTCGCAGTGAGTTAGCCGGCTCAGCAACTGTCGATTCGGCCCGTAACGTGGCGATCGAGGCCTTCTCCGCCCGGACGGCAGGCGTCCACGCCAGCTTGAGAGGCTCAATCGCCGCGGACGAGGTCGCCGACCTCGTATTCGAAGCCCAGTTGCACGACGCCGAGCGCTACACCGAGCTCGTGCCGGGTCTGAGCTGGCAGGAATTCGCGCTGGCGGGAACGTTGAAGGGTGCCCTCCGCACACCTTCGGTCGACGCACGAATCACGGCGGCACAGCTCGTGGGTCGAGATTACCGCGCGGCAGCACTCTCCACCACGCTGCGCACCCTCCCGGCGCCTGCGGGCGGCCTCGCCTTCACGGTCGAGGGCTCCGCGGAAGGCCTGGGCGCGCCAGACCCAGAGGTCGCCGCCGCCCTCGGCACCCAAGGCCGCTTCTCTGCGTCCGGGACGTTGCCAGCCAATGGCGAAGCGGTGCTGGAAGCCGCTGCCGCCGATCTTGCTGCCATCTCCGCCCGTTTCGCCGGCCGCGCGGACGCGCAGGCTATCGACGGCGATCTCAATGTGAGCCGCCTGAACCTTGCGGCCTTCTCTCCGCTTGCCGGGCGTCCCCTCGCCGGCTCGGCGGTGCTCGACGCCCGCCTGTCCGCCTCCACCGACCTCAATCGCGCCAGCGCGGTTCTGAAGGGCCGGGCGGAAGGGCTGGAGACGGGCATCGAAAGACTGGACGCCCTCGTTGGCCGGGGCGTGAGCATCGACGGCGCCCTCGCCCGCGACGGCGCCAATGCGCTCGCGGTGGACAACCTGAAGATCGACACGGACGGCATCGCCGCCACCGTCAACGGCCGCCTCGCGACCGATGTCGCCAACCTCACCGCAAGCCTCGCCCTCGACAATCTGACGCGCCTCGACGCCCGCCTTGCCGGGGCGCTGGAGGCAGATGCCGCCTTCTCCGGAACGCTCGACGCGCTCGGGGTAAAGGCGACGTTGAGGGTAGCCGACGGCATGGCCGAGGGCCGTCCGCTGCGCGACGTGACGGTGGATGTGACCGCGACCGACATCACCGGGGAGCCGGCCGGCACCTTTGCGCTCTCCGGCGACATCGGCGGCAAGCCTGCGCGCGGCTCTGCCGCCCTGGCGACGCAGCCGGACGGCATGCGCCGGCTCTCCAGCCTCGATCTTGCCATCGGATCGGTCAGCGCGCGCGGCGATCTCGCCCTCGGCCCCACAGGCCTCGCAGACGGCCGGATCGCCGTCGTCGCTGGCGACCTCGCCGACATCGCGGCGCTCACCCTCACCGAGATGGCGGGGGTACTGAACGCCGATGTCACGCTGAGCGTGGCCGATGGCCGCCAGAACGCCGATGTGAAGGCAAGCGCGGAGCGGCTCAGCGCCTTCGGCCAGAGCGTCGGCGCGGCCGATATCGACGGCCGCGTTCTCGATCTGCGCGGCGTGCCGATGCTCGACGGCACCGCCGTCTTGAGGGCCGTCGCACTCTCCGGGGTCGCGATTGAGACCGCCACCCTGCGCGCCAGCGGCAACGCCGCCGGTACCGATCTCACCCTGGAAGCACTTGCCCAAGGTACGAACCTGCGCGCTGGCGGCCGGCTGGAACCGCGGCCGGACGGCGCCCGCCTGCGGCTCGACCGGCTCACCGCCACCCGCCCGGGGTTGAATGCGGCGCTGGGCGCGCCCGCCACCTTCACGCTCACCGGCGGCACGGTCGCCATCGACCGTTTTGCGCTCAACGCCGGCGGCGGTTCCGCCACCGTGTCGGGAACGGCAGGCGAGCGGCTCGACCTCGCAGTCGATCTGCGCGCCCTGCCGCTGTCGCTGCTCGATATCGTCGCCCCGCAGACCAATCTCTCCGGCACGCTGGCGGGAACGGTGCGTCTCGGCGGCACCGCCGCAGCCCCCACGGGCCCGTTCGATCTGCGCATTACCCGCCTGAGCCGGCCGGACCTTGCCAGTTCCGGCGCCGGGCCGTTCGACATCACGGCGAATGGAACGCTAGGCAATGGCCGGGCGCAGCTGCGCGCCACAATTACGGGGCATAATCTTCAGAACT
The DNA here is from genome assembly GCA_023434095.1 of Pseudomonadota bacterium. Lineage (GTDB taxonomy): Bacteria > Pseudomonadota > Alphaproteobacteria > Rhizobiales > Xanthobacteraceae > Ancylobacter. Next base: position 5,710 of record JAEYTJ010000200.1, read on the forward strand.
TCACTGTCAGCGGATCGGTGCCGTTGGGCGATGGCGATCTGGACCTTGCGCTGCGGGGCGCCATCAATCTCGCCATCGCCAATCCCATGCTCGCGTCCACCGGGGCGCGCGTCACCGGCGTCGCCAATGTCGACGCCACGCTACGCGGCACGCCCGCCGCCCCGCGCGCCGGCGGCACGGTGCGGGTGAGCGGCGGTCGCTTCGACGATTCCGTCAACGGCGTAGCGCTCAGCAACATCGACGCCGTGCTTACCGGCACCGATCGGTCGGTAACGGTCACCAGCTTCCGCGCCGCCACCACCAATGGCGGCAGCATCACCGGGCGCGGCAATGTCGCGCTCGACCCTGGAGCGGACTATCCGGGGCGCATCGACCTCGACCTCGTAAATGCGGCGCTGGTGAACAGCGATCTCATGCGCCTAGTCGCGGAAGGCCGGCTCGGTGTCGAAGGCACGTTCCTGAACGGCCCGCGATTGACCGGGCGGCTGGTGCTGCGCGCGCTCGACATCAACGTGCCCGACCGCTTCCCGGGCGGCGTGCAGGACCTCAACGTTCGCCATGTGAACGCCAGCGCCGAGTTCAAGCGCGAGAGCCCCAGTGTGCAGCGCCAGCAGGGACCGACCCCGCCGAGCCGAAACGGCGTAGCGCTCGATCTCGTCCTGTCGGCACCGAGCAACAACGTGTTCGTGCGCGGCCTCGGCATCGAGGCGCAGCTTGGTGGCGAGCTGAAGCTCAGCGGCACCACGCGGGCGCCGGTGACGCTGGGCGCCTTCCAGCTGCGGCGCGGTTCCTTCGATTTCGGCGGGCGCCGCCTCACCTTTACGCGCGGCAACATCACTTTCACTGGAAATACGGACCCCGAGCTCGACTTCATCGCCGAGACGACCACGACGGACATCACGGCCCGTGTGCTGGTGTCCGGGCCGGCCTCGCGTCCGGTGGTCAGTTTCTCCTCCACGCCCACCCTGCCGCAGGACGAGGTGATCTCTCGCCTGCTGTTCGGGCGTTCCGCCGGCTCGCTCAATGGCGGGCAGGCGCTGCAACTCGCCCAGGCCGCCGCGCAATTCTCCGGTGGCTCTGGCGTATTGGAGAATGTCCGCCGCTCGCTGGGCGTCGACAGCCTCGAACTCGGAACCGATGCCGCCGGCACCGGCGGGCAGGTGGGCCTCGGGCGCCGGCTCAACGACAACATCTATCTCGGCGTGCGCCAGGGCACATCGACAGGTTCGAGCCGCGTGACGGTTGATGTCGATGTGACCCGGAACATCCGCCTGCAGGGCGCCACGGGCGCCGACGGAGCCGCCGAGGTCGGCATCGGCGCACAGTGGGATTACTGAGTACTCACGCCGGCACGGCCTCGCTCAGCCCGTACCGTTCCGCCGGCCGGCTGCGGGAGAGACCCGGCATCAGCCGCATCCGGGCGTCGACGAGCGCCTGCCAGGCCGTCATGTCGGGCAGTGAGGGAATGGTGATCGCCTCCCCCGCCTCCAGTCCGCGCAAGGCCGCCTCGACGAGATCCTCGGCAGACATCACCATGTCCGGCGGCAGGGCTCCGGCATCGATGCCGGCGCGGTCGAAGAACTCCGTCCGCGTGTATCCCGGCAGCACCGCCTGCACCCGCACGGGGCCGTCCTTCAATTCGCTTTGAAGGGATTGGGTGAAGGCCAGCACATAGGCCTTGGTGCCGGCATAGGCACCGAGAAAATGCTCCGGCACCAGCGCGACGACGGACGCAATGTTGACGAGGGTGCCCCCGCCCCGCCGGGTAAAGGCGTCAATGGCGGCCAGCGACAGGCGGGTGAGCGCAGCGATGTTGAGCTGCACCATGGCGTCGACCTTGTCCGCCGGGGCGCCCAGGACCGGCCCCTCCGTGCCCATGCCGGCATTGTTCACCAGCACGCGGATCGCATCGTCCGAAGCGAGGCGGGCGGCGACCGCGTCGATGCCTTCGGTCCGGGCAAGATCGGCCGTCAGGACGTCCACCCGCCGGCCGGTTTCCCTCGTGATGACTTCGGCCAGTATTTCCAGCCGGCCGCCGTCCCGGGCGACCAGCAGAAGGTCGTGGCCGCGCCGGGCCAGCTTCTCGGCATAGACCCTGCCAATGCCGCTGGAAGCGCCCGTCACTAGGGCGGTACCGCGCGAAGACGTGCTCATGGCTTTCTCCATCCGTCACGGCCCGGCGCGGACCGCTTTTTTCATGACCACTATCATTAATAAATCCATAGCGATTGCGCCAGAGCGACTGATCGGGTCGACGTGCGGTTTCGTAAAAGACCCATAAAGCGGGAAACGACCCATGCCTTCCTCCGCCGATCGCCCTGCCCTTGTCTGGTTCCGTGACGATCTGCGCCTCGACGACAATCCGGCGCTCCATGCCGCGCGGACGAGTGGCCACCCGCTCGTGCCGGTCTTCATCCTTGACGAGGCGAGCCCCGGCCTGCGCGCACCCGGCGGAGCGTCGCGCTGGTGGCTGGGCCGCTCGCTGAAGGCGCTGGCGGCCGCAATTGAAGCTAAGGGTGGAACGCTGCTCCTGCGACGCGGCCCGGCGCACGACACGCTCACCCGCCTGGCGACGGAGGTGAACGCACACGCGGTCTATTGGAACCGCCGCTATGGCGCTCCCGAGATCGCCGTCGACACCGAGGTGAAGTCGGCTCTCGCCGCGCGCGACATCGCGGTGGAGAGCTTTGGCGGCAATCTCCTGCACGAGCCCTGGACGGTGAAAACGCAGACGGGCGGCCCGTTCCGCGTGTTCACACCCTTCTATCGCCGCGCGAGGACACAAGCGCCTCGCATGCCGCTGCGGATCACCTCGAAATGGTACTTCGGCGACCCACCCGACGGCGACCAGTTGAAGGATTGGGCGCTGGAGCCTTCAAAGCCCGATTGGGCGGGCGGCCTGCGGCAGGATTGGGCTCCAGGAGAGGCAGGCGCGCGGGCCGCCCTTGCCACATTCGTCGACGAAGGCCTGCACGGCTATGCAGACGGGCGCGACCGTCCCGACCTGTCCTCCACGTCTCGCCTGTCACCCTTTCTGCGTTTCGGCGAGATATCCCCGCACCGCGTGCTCGCAACGCTTCGACATGTCGAAGCGGCGGGCGATGCATCCTCGCGCGACGTCGAGAAATTCGTCAGCGAACTCTATTGGCGCGAGTTCAGCTATCATCTGTTGTTCCACTTCCCCGATATCGGCACCGCCAATTTCAACCCGCGCTTCGACGCTTTCGCGTGGGAGAACGCCCCTGCGCTCCTGCAAGCCTGGCAGCGCGGGCGGACCGGCTATCCCATCGTCGATGCCGGGATGCGCCAGCTCTGGCAGACCGGCTGGATGCATAACCGCGTCCGTATGGTGGCGGCGTCCTTTCTCATCAAACATTGCCTGACCGACTGGCGCCGGGGCGAGGCGTGGTTCTGGGGCACGCTGGTGGATGCAGACCCCGCCAACAATCCCGCGAGCTGGCAATGGGTGGCAGGGTCCGGCGCTGACGCGGCTCCCTATTTCCGTATCTTCAATCCCGTCGCGCAGGGCGAGAAGTTCGATCCAGCCGGGGAGTATGTGAGACGCTTCGTTCCGGAGCTTGCTATGCTGCCGCCCAACGTCATCCACCGCCCGTGGGAAGCCGCGCCGGAGGTGCTGCGTCGGGCGGGAGTGCGGCTGGGCGAAACCTATCCCCGACCCGTCGTCGATCACCCCCTCGCCCGAGAGCGGGCGCTCGAACGATTTCAGGCCATTCGCGGGGAATAGCGCGGTGGCCGGTTGCCGAGGAGGGCATGGATCACTAACTTCGTGGGCCTTCAAATCGGCAGAAGAAACAGGTCCATGGAACTCCGTAACGGTCTCGTCGAGGCGATCGGCAACACGCCGCTCATCAAGCTCAAGCAAGCCTCCGAGGCCACGGGCTGCACCATTCTGGGCAAGGCGGAATTCCTGAACCCCGGCCAGTCCGTAAAGGATCGCGCCGCGCTGTTCATCATCCAGGACGCGGTGGCGCGCGGCCAGCTGCGCCCCGGCGGAGTCATCGTCGAGGGCACGGCGGGGAATACGGGTATCGGCCTTGCACTCGTCGGCAACGCCCTGGGCTATCGCTCGGTGATCGTCATCCCGGAGACCCAGAGCCAGGAAAAGAAGGACATGCTGCGCCTCGCCGGCGCCACGCTGGTGGAGGTGCCGGCCGTCGCCTATGCCAATCCGAACAACTATGTGAAGGTCTCGGGACGACTTGCCGAAGCGCTCGCCGCCACCGAACCGAACGGTGCCGTCTGGGCCAACCAGTTCGACAATGTGGCGAACCGCCTCGCCCATATCGAAACCACTGGCCCGGAAATCTGGGCACAGACCGATGGCAAGGTGGACGGATTCGTCTGCGCCGTCGGCACCGGCGGCACGCTGGCCGGCACCGGCATCGCGCTCAAGGCGCGCAATCCGGCCATCCGCATCGGGCTGGCCGACCCCCTCGGCGCGGCGCTCTACAGCTACTACACGACGGGTGAGCTGAAAGCGGAGGGCTCGTCGATCACCGAGGGCATCGGCCAGGGGCGGATCACCGCCAATCTGGAAGGCGCCCCTGTCGACTGCGCCTATCAGATCGGCGACGCGGAAGCGGTGCAGATCGTGTTCGACCTGCTCGAACATGAGGGGCTGTGCCTCGGTGGCTCGTCCGGCATCAATGTCGCCGGCGCGATCCGGCTGGCCAAGGAACTCGGGCCCGGCCATACCATCGTCACCGTGCTGTGTGACTTCGGTACCCGGTATCAATCGAAGCTCTTCAACCCCGACTTCCTGCGCGAGAAGGGCCTGCCTGTGCCGGGCTGGCTCGAACGCAGCGTCGATGTGCCGAACGTGCTGGTGTGATGGCAACCCTCCTGCTCTTCCGTGACGACGCCTATACGGCCGAAACATCCGCCGTGGTCACCGCGCTCACGCCGGAGCGAGGGATCGTGGTCGACCGGACCGTTTTCTATGCCAGTGCCGGTGGTCAGCCGGGGGATCGCGGCACGCTGATCCGCGCCGATGGCAGCGAGATCGTCCTTGAGACAGCCGTCTACGGCCCTTCCAAGGTCGATGTGATCCATGTCCCGGCGCCGGACTCCGCGTTGCCCGAGCTGGGCGAGGCGGTGACGATTCGGCTCGACTGGCCGACCCGCCACAAGCGGATGCGGATGCACACGGCGCTCCATCTGCTCTCGGTCGCCCTGCCCTTTCCCGTCACCGGCGGATCCATCGGCGAAGAAGAGAGCCGTCTCGACTTCGATATCCCCGACGCAGGGCTCGACAAGGAAGCGATCACCGCGAAGCTCGCCACCATGATCGCGACCGGCGCCCGGGTCACCGAGCGCTGGATTTCAGACGACGAGCTTCTCGCCAATCCCGGGCTCGTGAAGACTATGTCGGTCAAACCGCCCATGGGAACCGGCAGGGTCCGTCTGGTCGAGATCGAGGGGCTCGACCTTCAGCCTTGTGGCGGGACCCATGTGCGCAGCCTCGAAGAGATCGGCGCGGTCCAGGTGACCAAGATCGAAAAGAAGGGCCAGCAGAACCGCCGCGTGCGGCTGGCCTGGGCATGATGTCCGCGCGCGGCTCCGGAGTGCCCCATGCCCGAGTCCGATCTGCCTGACATCAGCCGTTTCGTCTCCACCGAATGGCTCGCCGCTCATCTCGGCGCGCCGAACCTCGTGGTTGTCGACGGCTCCTGGCACATGCCCGCCACCGGCCGGAAAGGGCGCGAGGAGTACCTCAAGGCGCATATTCCTGGCGCCGTCTTCTTCGATGTCGATGGCATCTCGGACCCGACCAGCCCGCTGCCCCACATGCTGCCGTCCGAAACGCTGTTCCGTGCGGCGATGGAATCGCTCGGTATCGGCCGGCAGATGAAAATCGTTGTCTACGATACGCAGGGACTGTTCTCGGCGCCGCGCGTCTGGTGGACCCTGCGCGCGTTCGGTGCGGTCGACGTCGCCATTCTCGATGGTGGCTTCCCGAAATGGCTTGCGGAAGGGCGGCCGACGGAATCGGGCGAGGCGCCCTATCTTCCGGCCCGCTTCGACGCCAAGCTCGACCGCGACTGGGTCGCCTCCATCGACGATGTCGCCGCCCGCCTCGCCGACCACCGCGCCCAGGTGCTCGATGCGCGCGCGGCCGAGCGCTTCCGCGGCGACGCCCCGGAACCTCGCGCCGGCGTCCGTGCAGGGCACATTCCCGGCGCACGCAACCTGCCGGTCTCGGAGGTCGTGGAGGATGGCCGGCTCGCGGACCCGGCGACGATCCGCAGGGCGGTGAAGGAGGCCGGCATCGACCTTTCGAGGCCTGTCATCACCAGCTGTGGTTCGGGCGTCACCGCCGCCATCCTGTGGTTGGCGCTGGAAACCATCGGCACCCCGCCGTCCGCGCTCTATGACGGCTCGTGGACCGAATGGGGCTCGTCCGACAAGCCGGTAGCGACGGGACCGGCGGACTGAAATCGACACCGGGTCGGCGTCAGGCGGAGCACCCGCCGCCTTATCACCTTGACATCGAAACGGCCGGACCGCCCGCGCGATCCGGCCGCTTTTTTTGCTTGGCGGCGTTCAGTGCAGGATCTGGCTGAGTAACAGCTTGGTCCGCTCATGCTGAGGATTGGAGAAAAACGCCTCCGGCTCGTTCATCTCGATGATCTGCCCGGCATCCATGAAGATCACCCGGTTGGCGACCTGCCGCGCGAAGCCCATTTCGTGGGTCACGCACAGCATGGTCATGCCTTCCTCGGCGAGGCTCACCATCGTCTCCAGCACTTCCTTGACCATCTCCGGATCGAGCGCCGAGGTGGGCTCGTCGAACAGCATGATCTTGGGCTTCATGCACAGCGCGCGGGCGATGGCAACGCGTTGCTGCTGGCCGCCGGAGAGCTGGCCCGGATACTTGTTTGCCTGCTCGGGGATCTTCACCTTCCGCAGGAAGTGCATCGCCAGCTCATCCGCGTCCTTCTTCGCCATCTTGCGGACCCAGATCGGCGCCAGCGTCAGGTTTTCGAGGATAGTGAGGTGCGGGAACAGGTTGAAGTGCTGGAAGCACATGCCGACTTCGCGACGTATCTCGTCGATGCGCTTGAGGTCGTTGGTCAGTTCGATCCCGTCGACGATGATCGAGCCCTGCTGATGCTCCTCGAGCCGGTTGATGCAGCGGATCATCGTGGACTTGCCGGAGCCCGAGGGACCGCAAATGACGATACGCTCGCCGCGATGCACCTTGAGATTGATGTCCTTCAGCACGTGGAACTCGCCGTACCATTTATGGACGCCGACGAGATCGACGGCGACCTCGCGCCCCGGAGGCGTGTGAACGGCGGGAAGCTCGTCGGGGGAAACGGTCGAATGAAGCTCGCTCATGGGGGTTTCTCCGTTTCTCAATGCCGGTGAGAGGTATTCAGCCGCCGCTCGACGAAGAGCGAATAGCGTGACATGCCGAAGCAGAAGAAGAAATAGACCACGCCGGCAAAGGCGAAGCCGGTGTAGAGCGTGACGGGCGTCGCCCAGTTGGGGTCGGTGAAGGCGGCACGAAGCTGGCCGAGGAAGTCGAAGATCGAAACGATCAGCACCAGCGTCGTGTCCTTGAACAGGCTGATGAAGCTGTTCACGATTCCGGGAATGACCAGCGTCAGAGCCTGAGGCAGGATGATGAGGCGCATCATCTGGCTCCAGGTCAGTCCCATTGCCATGGCGCCCTCATACTGCCCCTTCGGGATCGCCTGCAGTCCGCCGCGCACCACTTCCGCCATGTAGGCGGCAGAGAACAGCGCCACGCCCACCAGTGCCCGTAAAAGGGCGTCCGGGTTCGTGCCCTGCGGCAGGAACAGCGGCAGCATGTAGGTGGCGAAGAACAGCACCGTAATCAGCGGCACACCGCGCCAGAATTCGATGAAGATCACCGAGAGCAGGCGGACCACTGGCATCTGCGAACGCCGGCCCAGCGCCAGCAGGATGCCGAGCGGCAGCGAGGCGACAATCCCGGTTACCGCGATCACCAGCGTTACCAGCAACCCGCCCCATTGCCGCGTTTCGACATAATCGAGGCCCACATCGAGGTCCCAGCACAAGATCACCGCCCCGAGCGCCAGGAAGACGAACAGGGTGGTGCGCGCGGCGGAACGGCCATTGCCACCCAGCAGGGCTATCAGCCCGCCGATGGCCGCCATGAAGAGCAGCGCTGTGAGCGCGAAGTCGACCCAGAAGGCGAGGTTGATGCCCGCCACCTGCGCGTCGCCGACCAGCGGGCGGATGAGCCCGAAGCGCTCCAGCAGGAAGGCGGAGGCATTGATGTTGCCGCCGGTGAGCAGCACGAAGGCCACGACGGGATAGACGATGAAGAAGAGGAACGAGCCCAGCCGTTTGAACGGGAAGCTCGGCACCAGCAGCGGCACCAGAAGCAGGGCGCCCATCGCGAAGACGATGTCCACCCGCCAGCGCTCGGCAATCGGGTAGAAGCCATAGATCAACTGGCCGAACTTGGCCTGGATGAACGGCCAGCAGGCGCCGACCTGCGGACCGAGGCAGGCCTCGCGGTTCTCGCCGGTCCAGACCGCGTCGATGAACATGAAGCGGATGAAGGGGGGCACCACCCAGATCACCAGCAGGACGCCGAGAAGGGTCAGCACGGTGTTGAAGACGCCGGAGAACAGGTTCTCCCGCATCCACGCCACCGCCCCTATGCGCTGCTTGGGCGGCGGAAGGGCCGGCGCCATCTCGTTGCGAATGAAGGTTCCGTCGTCGAAGGTCATGCTCATGGCCGCCTCACCGTTCCACCAGCGCGACGCGCTTGTTGTAGGCGTTCATGATGACCGCAGTGATGATCGAGAGCAGAAGATAGACGCCCATCGTAATGGCGATGATCTCGATCGCCTGGCCCGTCTGGTTCAGCGACGTGCCGGCGAAAACCGCGACGAGATCGGGATAGCCGATGCCAACCGCCAGCGAGGAGTTCTTGGTGAGATTGAGATACTGGCTCGTGAGCGGCGGGATGATGACCCGCATGGCCTGCGGGATGACCACGAGCCGAAGCGTCTGCCCGTGCCTGAGACCCAGCGAATGCGCCGCTTCGGTCTGTCCGTGGCTCACCGACTGAATGCCGGAACGCACATTCTCCGCGATGAAGGCGGCGGTATAGGTTGCCAGCGCCAAGGTGAGGGCGACGAACTCGGGAATGACCCGCACGCCGCCGACGAAATTGAAGCCCTTGAGCTCCGGCACCTCGAAAGTGATCGGGAACCCCGTCGCGATCATCGCCGCGAGCGGCAGGCCGATCAGCAGCGCCAGCGAGACCCACAACACCGGAAGACGGCGGCCCGTCTCTTCCTGCCGGCTCGCCGCCCAGTGGCGGAACAGAACGATGCCGAGGATGGCGAGACCGATCGACCAGAGGACGATGCCGGCGCCTTCGCCGAAAAGGGGGCGGGGAATGATAATGCCGCGATTGGAAATGAAGACTTCGCCGAACACGCTGATGCTGTTGCGCGGCCCGGGCATGGCGCTCA
>JAEYTJ010000345.1 GCA_023434095.1 Pseudomonadota bacterium
CCCCCCCCCCCCAAGCCCGGCTTCCGCCCGCGCCCCGTCACCGACCCGCTGACGCGGGCCACCTCTCCCCGTCGGGGAGGGGAAGGCCGGCGCCCGGCGCAGAACCGCACCCGTGCGCGGCCCTTCCGAACGCGAGCGGCAAGTCACAGACGGCAGACAGGCAGGCGATGGATTATCTCGGACAGCTGGTGGCGAACGGACTGGTGCTTGGCGCGATCTACGCCCTTGCCGCCGTCGCCTTCACCTTGGTGTACGGCGTCGTGCGCCTGGTGAACTTCGCCTTCGGCGAGCTGTTCATGCTCGGCGCCTTCCTCACCGCGTCGCTGATGCTGCCCGAGGTGCGCCTGCTCGGCACCGTTGTGCCGATGCCGGGCTTCTCGCTTCCCGTCGCGGCGGCAGGGGCCATCGCGCTCACCGGCGCGCTCGGCGTGCTGGTCGACCGCATCGCCTATCGCCCGCTGCGCAACGCCCCGCGTCTCGCCCCGCTCATCACCTCCATCGCCGTCTCGGTGGTGCTGCAGAGCCTCGCCCAGACGGTGTGGGGCGCCGAGGAGCTGCGCTTCCCGGAATTCTCCCTCGCCACCCTGCCGCCGGTGGTGCTGTTCGATTCCATCTATCTCTCGGTCATGGACCTTGTGGTCATGGCCACCGCGCTCACCGCCATGCTCGGGCTTTCCGCCTTCATCGCCCGCTCCTCGCTCGGCCGGGCGATGCGGGCGAGCGCGGAAGACCAGATGGCGGCGACGCTGGTCGGCATCCCGGTCAACCGCGTGGTGGCCGCCGCCTTCGCCATCGGCTCGGGCTTCGCCGCGCTGGCCGGGCTGCTCTACGCGCAGACCTACGGCTTCGCCCATTCCAGCATGGGCTTCCTGCCGGGCCTCAAGGCGCTCACCGCCGCCGTGCTCGGCGGCATCGGCTCCATTCCCGGCGCGGCGCTGGGCGGGCTGATCCTCGGCCTCGTCGAGGCGCTGGGGTCGGGCTATTTGCCCAACGGCACCGCCTGGAAGGACGCGATCAGCTTCGTGCTGCTGGTCGGCCTGCTCTATCTGCGCCCGCAGGGCCTGCTCGGAAAGCCGGAGCTCAATTCCGCCGGGCGCGGCAGCCTGCTCGGCGGCGCCTCGGAATTCGGGGCGGCGTGGCTGCGCGCCGCCTTCGGCAAGCTCGACGGGTGGCTGGCACGCGCCGCCTCCGCCGGCACGCCCGCCGCACTGGGTCTCCTGGCGCTCGCCCTTCTCGTCGGCGTGCTGCTGCCCTCCGACTACTGGCTGCGCATCCTCACCATGGTGGTGATCTACGGCATGCTGGCGAGCGGGCTCAACGTCATCGTCGGCTTTGCCGGCCTGCTCGATCTCGGCTTCGTCGCCTTCTGGGCGGTCGGCTCCTATCTCACTTCGATCCTGTTCGTGCTGGCGCTGCAGGACCAGTTCGGCGTCGAGCCGGCGACCATCTGGTGGCTGCTCTATCTCAACCTGCCGCTGGCGGGCCTGCTCGCCGCCGGCTTCGCGGTGCTGCTCGGCACGCCGACGCTGCGGCTGCGCGGCGACTATCTCGCCATCATGACGCTGGGCTTCGGCGAGATCGTGCGCGTGGTCGCCATCAACTGGATGGACCTTACCAACGGCCCGATGGGCATTCGCGGCATTCCCGCGCCGAACCTGTTCGGTATCGCGCTCGGCTCGCCGCGCGCCCAGTTCTTCTTCTCCCTGGCGCTCGCCGTCCTGGTGGTGTTCGCCGTCGCCCGGCTGGTGCGCTCCTATGTCGGGCGCGCCTGGGTGGCGATCCGCGAGGATGAGGAGGCGGCGGAGGCGATGGGCGTGCCCACCGCCCGCTACAAGCTCTACGCCTATGCCGCGAGCGGCTTCGTCGGCGGCTTCGTCGGCGTATTCTATGCCCACAGCCAGCAGTACATCAGCCCGCTGAACTTCTCCCTGTTCGAGAACATCCTGCTCCTGATGCTGGTCGTGCTCGGCGGGCTCGGCACCTTCATCGGGCCGTTCGTCGGCGCGCTGATCTGGATCGTGTTCCTGCAGCTGGCGCTCGACCTGCCCTTCGTGCAGGCCTACCCCGAAACCCGCTTCGCCCTGCTCGGTGTCGTGCTCATCGTGCTGATGGTGTTCCGCCCGCAGGGCCTCGCCGCCAGCGCCCGCGTTGCCCTCACCATGCCGGGAGCCCGGCCCGCGCGCGCGAGGGAGGCGGCATGAGAGCCCCCACCCCCGCGCCGCTGCTGGAAGCCCGCGCCATCACAGTCCGCTTCGGCGGGCTGGAGGCGGTCGGCGGCCTCGACATGGCGATCGGCCGCGAGGCCATTCACGGGTTGATCGGCCCCAACGGCGCCGGCAAGACCACCGTGCTCAACGTGCTGACCGGCTTCATCCGCCCGACCGAGGGCGAACTCCTCTTCGACGGCGCGGAAATCGGCGGGCGGGGCGTCAACGGCTTCGCCCGCGCCGGCCTCGCCCGCACCTTCCAGAACATCCGCCTCTTCGGTGCCATGACGGTGCTGGAGAGCGTGCTCGTCGGCGCGCATCAGCGTTTTTCCGCCAATGCGCTGTCCCTCGTCTTCGGCCGGCGTTCCGCCCGCGCGGCGGAAGCGGCGATGATCGCCCGCGCCTACGAGCTGCTCGATTTCGTCGGGCTGGGGGCGGAGGTGGCCGACCGCGTCGCCACCACGTTGTCCTATGGCCATCAGCGCCGGGTGGAGATCGCCCGCGCGCTGATCTCCTCGCCCAAGCTGCTGCTGCTCGACGAGCCGCTCGCCGGCATGAACACGGTGGAGAAAAGCGAGATCGCCGATCTCGTCCGGCAGGTGCGGGCGCAGGGCATCGCTGTGCTGCTGATCGAGCACGACATGCAGGTGGTGCGCCGGCTGTGCGATCACCTCACCGTGCTGGAATATGGCCGCAAGCTCGCCGACGGCCCGCCGGAGGAGGTTCTGGCCGACCCGGCGGTGCAGGCCGCCTATCTCGGAAGGGCGAGGTGAGCGCGATGAGCCCGACTGCACACACTGTCCATCCCACTGCCCTCAATGGTCACGTCGATCCGGCCGTGACGCCGCTACTCAAGGTTGAAAATCTCGCCATTTCCTATGGCCGGATCCGGGCCGTGGACGGCGTCGATCTCGCCGTGGAACCGGGCCGCATCGTGTCGCTGGTCGGCTCCAATGGCGCCGGCAAGACCACGACGCTGATGGCGCTGTCCGGCCTGCTGCCGCTCGCCTCGGGGCGCATCACCTTTGCCGGCGAGGACATCACCGCGCTGGCGCCGGAGCTCCGGGTAGCGCGCGGCATCGCCCATGTGCCGGAACGCCGCCGCGTCTTCGCCGGCATGAGCGTGCGCGAGAACCTGGTGCTCGGCGCCTATTCGCGCGGCGATACCGTTGATATCGCAAGCGATCTCGAACGCATGGTGGCGCTGTTCCCGCGCCTCGGCGAGCGCATGGGGCAGCAGGCCGGCACCATGTCGGGCGGCGAGCAGCAGATGCTGGCCATCGCCCGCGGGCTGATGTCCCGGCCGTCGCTGCTGATCATGGACGAGCCCACCATGGGCCTCGCGCCGCAGATGATCGACCTCATCCTCGACACGGTTCTGGAGATCCGCAAACAGGGCACCACCGTGCTGCTGGTCGAGCAGAACGCGGTCGAGGCGATGCGCCTGTCCGACCACGTCTACATCATGCGCCTCGGCCGCATCGTCCACGAGGACAGCGGCACGAACATCGACCCGGAGCGCGTGAAGTCTTTCTATCTTGGAGCCGATGCATGACGGATACTTCTAGCGCCCCGCGCATGCGGCTCGGAACCTTCCTCGGCGTGCCCCCGGCGACATCCGCCAGCGCCGGGCAGATCGCCGTCATCGGCCTGCCCTTCGACTGCGGCACCCACGCCACCCGCATCGGCTCGCGCCAGGGGCCAGCCTCGTTCCGCGCCATGTCGAGCGAGGTGCGCCCCTTCTATCCCCCGCTCGCCGATGTCGACCCGCGTGCCGGCGGGCGGGTGGTCGATCTCGGCGATGTCGATGTCGTCGCCTCCGATCTCGGTCCCTCCATGGTGGCGATGGAGGCCGCCGTGCACGAGGTGGTGCAGGTCGATGCAGTGCCGCTCTGCGTCGGCGGCGACGGCACGGTAACGCTGCCGGTTCTGCGTGCCCTGGCAAAGCGTTATCCCGAGCTGGTACTGATCCATATCGATGCGCATACCGACGCCTATCCCGGCGAGGACATCAACACCGGCACCACCTTCACCCGCGCGGCGCAGGAAGGGCTGATCGACGCGAAGCGCTCCTTCCACATCGGCGCGCGCGGCACCATGCTGGTCGGCGGCGCCTATGACTTCACGCGCGGCCTCGGCTACCGGCTGATCCCCGGCGACGAGGTGCGCCGGCGCGGACCGGAGGCGATCGCCGCCGAGGTGCGCGAGGTGGTCGGCACGCGGCCGGTGCATCTGTCCTTCGACATGGACTACTTCGACCCCTCCGCCGCGCCGGGCGTCGCCACCCCCACCTGGGGCGGCCCGCCGGTCGCGGAAGTGTTCGATCTTCTGCACGGCCTCAAGGGGCTGGACCTCGTCGGCGTCGACATCAACACGCTGAGCCCGCCCCATGACGTGCAGGGCATGTCGGCCATGTTGGCCGGCCATGTCGCCGTCATCGCCCTTCATCTCGTCCAGCTCGGCCAGGCGGAACACCGCCTCAATGCCGGGCATCGCTGAACGGAGGCCGTCATGAGCCTGGAAACGACGCTGGTTCCCGAACCCTATGTGTGGTCCGAACCGCCGCTCGGCGACGCCAAGAGCGCGCCGACCCGGTTCTATACCGACCCCGACGTGTTCAAGGCCGAGGTCGCCCACATCCACATGAAGAGCTGGTTCTTCGCCGGCCGGGTGGAGGAGGTGCCGAACCCCGGCGACTTCAAGGCGCTCGACAGCGTCGGCGGGCCGGCGCTGCTGGTGCGCGGCGAGGATGGCGTGCTGCGCGCCTTCGCCAATGTCTGCCGCCACCGCGCCTCCATCCTCATGGAAGGCTGCGGCAACGCCAAGAACCTCACCTGCCCCTACCATGCCTGGAACTACCGGCTGGACGGCACGCTGGCCGGCGCGCCGGGCATGCGCGAGGTGCCGAAATTCGAGAAGCCGCCGCACGGCCTCATCCCCATCCGCATGGAGGTGTGGGAGGGCTCGGTGTTCCTCAATTACGACGACGGCGCCCCGGACCTGATCACCCATCTCGGCAACATGCCGGAGCTGGTCGGCAGCCACCGGCTCGGCGACATGGTCAAGACCTACCACATGGAAATCGAGACCAGGTGCAACTGGAAGCTGCTGCTCGAAAACGCCATGGAGACCTACCACACCGGCATCGTTCATGCCGCGACGGTGGGCGCCCAGCGCTCGGTGAGCTTCCCGACCCAGGGCAACTGGCACGTCATCCAGGTGCAGGCCAGCCGCTCCATCGCCGTGCTCGGGCAGGAGCCGCCCTTCCCGCCGATTGAGGGCCTTTCCGAGCAGGCGCGCAAGGGCACCTTCTTCACCGTCATCGAGCCCACCGTGCAGTTCGTCTACGCCCAGGACTGCGCCTGGTGGCTGGCGGTGCGGCCGATCGCGGTGGATCGCTCCGTGCTCTCCGTCGGCGGCTGCTTTCCGAAGGCCTATACCGAGCTGCCCGATTTCGAGGAGCGCGCGGCGCCCTATTACAAGCGCTGGGCAGCGGTGGCGATGGAGGATGTCGACATCCTCCAGAAGCAGCAGATCGGCCTCTCCTCCTGCCTCGCCCGCCCCGGCCCGCTCTCCTGGCGCGACGACATGGTGCTGGCGATGAACCGCTGGGTGATGGCGCAGCTGCCGCCGGACGTCGTCGCCGGCATGGCCGAGTGACGTGGCCAAGTGAACCGGATGCAATCCATGCGCGTACTACTCACCCATAACCGCGACCTGCTCAAGCATTTCTACGGGTACAAGGCCGTCGAGGCCCTGAAGGCACTGCCGATCGAGCTGGTGATGAACGACAGTAATGAGCCCCTGTCGGGAGACGCCCTCGTGAAGGCGGCGGAGGGCTGCGAGGTGGTCATATCGGACCGCCTCGCAGCCGGCCCGCGCGAGGTGATGCAACGGCTGAAGGATGTGAGGCTGTTCACCCGCTGCGCCGTCGACATGCGCAATATCGACGTGGACGCCGCCTCCGAGGCCGGCATCCTCGTCTGCAACTGTTCCTCGGGCTATGCCGATGCGGTCGCCGAGCACACGCTCGCCCTCATGCTCGACCTCGCCCGCAACATCACCCGCGACGCGGCGCGCTACCATGCGGGCGACGCCTCGCACCCCATGGTGTTCGGCCGCCAGCTCGCCGGCGCCCATGTCGGGGTGATCGGCTATGGCTCGATCGGCCGGCGCATCGTCGAGCTGGCCCTCGCCTTCAAGATGAAGGTGACGGTGCACGACCCCTATGCCCGCTTCGACAATGGCGCCGTCATCCCGGTCGGGCTCGACGAGGTGCTCTCCCAGCCGGACTTCGTCGTCTGCGCCGCCTATGCGACGCCGGAGACGGAGCGGATGATGAACGCCGACGCCTTCGCCAAAATGCGGCGCGACGCCTTCTTCATCAACATCTCGCGCGGCATTCTGGTGGACGAGGAGGCGCTGGAGGCGGCGCTGGCGTCAGGCACCATCGCCGGCGCCGGGCTCGATGTCGGCGACGGGCGCGACCAGCAACCCTCGCTTCGCCTCGCCCGCCTGCCCAACGTCGTCGCCACCCCGCATTCGGCGGCGCTGATGATCGAGCCGTCGGACTTCCAGGCGATGGAGACGGTGGAGCAGGTGAAGGCGATGCTGGAGGGGCGGCTGCCCATCCACGCCAAGAACCCCCACCGCCTGTCAAACTGGCTGTCACGATGAGCGCGCTCCTGCCCGGCCGGGCGCCGGCCTTCACGCCCCCGCCGGGGGCATGCGACTGCCACATGCACATTTACGGCCCGGCGGAGGTCTATCCGCCGGCGCCCGCCTCGCCCTTCCCGCCGGTCGCGGGCGGCGACCTCGCCGCCTATCTCAAGCTGCGGGCGACGCTCGGCCTCAGCCGCGCCGTGGTGGTCCAGCCCTCGGTCTACGGCTTCGACAACCGCGCCACGCTCGACGCCATGGCGGGGCTGGGCGCCGACGCGCGCGGCGTCGCCGTGGTGCCGCCTGACGTGAGCGAGGCCGAGCTGGAGCGGCTGACCGGCCTCGGCATACGCGGCATCCGCTTCTTCATGATCGGCGGCGGGGTGCTCGGCTGGAACGATCTGGACGCGCTGGCGGCGAAGACCGCCGCTTATGGCTGGCATGTGCAGATGCAGATGGACGGCCGGCTTCTGCACGAGGAAGCCGACCGCCTCGCCCGCCTGCCCGGCGGGCTGGTCATCGACCATAACGGCAAGTTCCTGGAGCCCGTCGGCCTCGACCATCCCGGCTTCAAGGCGCTGCAGCGCCTCATCGATGGCGGGCGCACCTATGTGAAGACGTCCGGCGTCTACGAGACCTCGCGCCTCGGCCCGCCCTCCTATGGCGACGTCGCCGCGCTCGCCCGCGCGCTGATCGCCCATGCGCCGGAGCGCTGCCTGTTCGCCACCAACTGGCCGCACCCCTCCAAGCCCGGCAACCCGCCGGACGATGCGGAGCTGGTCGACCTGTTCCGCGACTGGTGCGGCAGCGACGCCGTGGCCGCAAAAATCATGACAGACAATGCGGCGGAGCTGTATGGCTTTCCGCCTCCCTCGCCCGAGCAGGAACGCCTCCCGTGATCACCACCCAGCGCACCGATTTCTTCGGCCCGTCCCGCCCCACCTTGTTCGCCCGCGATGCGGCGATCGCCACCTCGCACCCGCTCGCCACGGCAGCGGGGCTGGAGGTGCTGCAGGCCGGCGGCAACGCCATCGACGCGGCGCTGGCGGCGGTGGCCGCGCAATGCGTGGTGGAGCCGGCCATGACCGGCATCGGCGGCGACTGCTTCGTGCTCTACGCGCCGAAGGACCGGCCGACCGTGGCGCTCAACGGCAGCGGCCGCGCGCCGATGGCCGCCAGCGTCGAGGCGCTCAAGGCCGCCGGCCTCACCACCGAGATTCCCCGCACCAGCCCGCACGCGGTGACGGTGCCCGGCGCGATCTCCGCCTGGACGCGCCTGCATGCGGATTACGCGACGCTGCCGCTCGACCGGCTGTTCGCCCGCGCCATCGACTATGCCGAGAACGGCTATCCCGTCGCCCAGCGCGTCGCCTTCGACTGGGCCGACGACGCCCCGCTGCTGGTGCAGGACGAGAACGCCAGCGCCTTCTTCCTGAAGGACGGCAAGCCGCTGGTGGCCGGCGACCGCCACGCCCAGCCGCTGCTGGGCCAGCGCCTGCGCGACATCGCCGTCCATGGCGCGTCCGCCTTCTACGAGGGCGCGACCGCCCGCTCGCTGGTGCGCTACCTCAACGGCCTCGGCGGGCTGCACACGGAGGAAGACTTCGCGGCGATGACCGACGGCGCCTTCTACACGACGCCGATCTCGTCGGAATATCGCGGCTACACGGTGGAGGAGTGCCCGCCCAACGGGCAGGGCCTCGCGGCGCTGATGCTCCTCAACATCCTGCGCGAATTCGACCTCGGCGAAGGCCTCTCGGTCGCCGACCGCGTGCATCTCCATGCCGAGGCCGGCAAGCTCGCCTATTTCAACCGCGACGCGCTGCTCGCCGACCCCTCGGCGATGACGGTGCCGGTGGAGGAGCTGCTCTCCCGCGAGACCGCCCGCCGCCTCGCCGCGCGCATCGACATGGGCCGCGCCCTGCCGCCGGCGCTGTGGGACGAGCCGGAGCACAAGGACACGGTCTATATCAGCGTCGTCGACCGCGACGGCAACATGGTGTCGTTCATCAACTCGCTGTTCCACGGCTATGGCTCGACCCGCATCGACCCGGAAACCGGCGTGCTGCTGCATTCGCGCGGCGCATCCTTCCGGCTGATCGAGGGCCACCCCAACGCCATCGCCGGCGGCAAGCGGCCGATGCACACCATCATCCCCGGCCTGCTGCGCAAGGATGGGGAGGCCGTGGGCGTGTTCGGCGTCATGGGCGGGCAGTACCAGGCCTCCGGCCAGGCGGCGCTGCTCTCCGGCCTGTTCGACCGCGGCCTCGACGTGCAGACCGCGGTGGATGCGCCGCGCGCCTTCGCCCATGACGGCGTGCTGGAGATCGAGACGACCTGGCCCGAGAGCCTGCCGGCCGAGCTGGAAGCGCGCGGCCACAAGGTCACCTTCGCCGTCGAGCCCTTCGGCGGCGCGCAGATCATCCTGCGCGATCCCGCCAGCGGCTTCCTGCTGGCCGGGTCCGACCCGCGCAAGGACGGCTGCGCGCTGGGCTTCTGAGGCGTCGGCGGCGTGGGGCGCCCTCAGGCGCTCCACGGCCCGAGTTCGGCCGCCACCTCGGCCACGCGCTGCGGGCCGCCGCGCCCCATCCACACCGCGGCGGCGCAGGCGGCGAACAGCTTCTGCACCCGCATGTCGGTCTCGTCATAGATGTAGCGGGCCTGCGAGGCGGTGTTGAACATCCCGATCACCTCGCCCTTCCACATGACCGGCACATAAATCGAACACCCGACCCGCCCGGTCTTGATGATCTGGCGGAAGATCGGGTCGACATCGGTGTTCGGCACCACCGCCGCCTGCCGGGTCTGCACCGTATGGCCGGGCCGGCTGTCGGTGACGGAGATGCGCGCCCGCCCCAGCCCGAAATTGTCGGCGAAGACGATCATGTGGTCGCGGCTCGGGGCGATGAAGAAGCAGGCGGAGACGATGAACTGCGTTTCGCCGGGCTTCAGCGCCTCCGGCCGGTTCACCGCGTCGGGGTCGCCGAGCAGCCCGCGCGTGGCATTGGTGAAGTGGCGCACCCCCTCCTCCGGGTCGCTCTCGCGCCAGGCGGCCTCGTTGGCGTCGTGCAGCACCTCGATGGCGCGCGCGTGAAAATCGGCGGGGCGGGTCATGGCATCCCTCAATGGCTGAAGCGGGCGGGATAGGTGTCGGCGGCGATCTCCATGCACTGGCAGCGCCGGTAGATGCGCTCATAGTGCGGCGAGATGCGCTCCACATCCGCCTCGGAGGCGGAAAGCTGCGGCGAGATGCGTTCATGCGCCTCGCGGATTTCGTCGATGATGGCCGCCTCGTCGATGCGGGTCAGCCGGCCGTCGCGCTCGATCACGTCGCCGTCGACCATGACGAGGTCGACCTCCGCCCGGCTGGCGGCATAGACGAGCTGGTTCACCGCGTTGTTCAGCGGCGTGAACGGGATGCGGTCGAGCCGGTAGCCGACGAGATCGGCGACGCGGCCCGCCTCCACCGCGCCGAGCTCCTTGCCGCGGCCGAGCGCCCGCGCCCCGCCCATGGTGGCGGCGTGGAACGCCTCCTCGGCGCCGACCCATTCGGTATGGTCGCCGCGCAGCTTCTGCAGCAGCGCGGACAGGTAGAGCGCGTTCTGCATGTCCGTGCCCTCGATCGAGCCGCAGCCATCCGTCCCCATGGAGACGTTGACGCCGGCCTTCAGCAGCGCGCGCACCGGCGCGAGGCCGGAGCCGACCTTGAGGTTGGAGGGCGGGTTGTGCTGGATCGACACGCCCGTCTTCGCCAGCAGCTCGATCTCGCGCGGGTTCAGCCAGACCCCATGGATGAACGCCGTCTTCGGCTTCATGAAGCCGATGCGGTGGAGATATTCGATCATGGTCGAGCCGTAGAACAGCTGTCCCGTCACCACCTGCATCCGCGTCTCCTGGACATGGATCATCAGAGGCAGGTCGAAATCGTCGGCCATGCGCCGCACGTCGAGCAGGAATTCCTGCGTGCAGCGCTGCGGCGCCGAGGGCGCGGCCATGTAGGCGACGCGGTGGGTCGAGGGGTGATGGTCGCGCGCCAGCCCGCGCACGAAGTCGAGCAGCTCGGCGCCGCTATACATGCGCGTGCCGTCGAACTCGGCGAGCAGGTCCTTGGGGAATTCCTCGTCGACGAAGGGCACGGCGCGGAAGAAGGGCCTGTCGAACAGGGTGATGCCCACATTGGCGCGGATGCCGATGTCCTCATAGGCCTGGAACACCTGCTCGACATGGTCGGGGCGGATGCGCGGGCTCTGGTTGGTATCGTCGCACAGGGTGGTGGTGCCGCTGCGCACCGCCTCGATGGCGCCGATCATGGTGCGCAGATAGACGTCGCGCGGCGTCAGCTCGATCGGCTTCAGCGGCCGGACATAGTTCATCCAGAGTTCGAGCGGCAGGTTGTCCTTGCGGCCCTTGTAGAAGCCCTCATGGCTGTGGTGGTGGCCGTTGATCAGGCCGGCGGCGACGAGGAGTTCGCGCCCGTCGATGACCTCGCCGGCGGCCGGCTCGCGCGCCCCGGCCGGCCGGATCTCGGCGATCAGCCGCCCGTCGATCTCGATGTCCACCGGGCCGGGCGTCGGTGTAGCGGTTTCGCCGAGAAGGGCGTGGCAGTTCAGAATCGTGGTCTTCACGCGGCGTCTCCCGGTGTGGCGAGGCTGGAGG
>JAEYTJ010000376.1 GCA_023434095.1 Pseudomonadota bacterium
CCACCCGGGTGAGGCCGCCCGGCACGATGCGCACCTTGTCGGCTCCGGTCAGCACGAAGGGGCGCAGGTCCACATGGCGCGGCGCGATGCCTTCCTCGACGAAGGTCGGGCAGGTCGACAGGGCGAGCGTCGGCTGGGCGATGAAGTTGGTCGGATCCTGCTTCAGCTTGGCGCGGAACAGCTCGATCTGCGCCTTGTCGGCGCGCGGCCCGATCAGCATGCCGTAGCCGCCGGAGCCGTGGACCTCCTTCACGACCAGTTCGCTCAGATGGTCGAGCACGTATTTCAGGTGGTCCGCCTCGCGGCAGCGCCAGGTCGGCACGTTCTTCAGCAGCGGCTCCTCGCCGAGATAGAAGCGGATGATGTCCGGCATGTAGCTGTAGACCGCCTTGTCGTCGGCCACGCCCGTGCCGACCGCATTGGTCAGCGTGACGTTGCCGGCATTGTAGGCGCTCATCAGCCCCGGCACGCCCAGCGCGCTGTCGGGCCGGAAAGTCAGCGGGTCGAGGAAGTCGTCGTCGAGCCGGCGGTAGATCACGTCCACCCGGCGCGGGCCCTCGGTGGTGCGCATGTAGACGACGTCGTTGCGCACGAACAGGTCGCGGCCTTCCACTAGCTCCACGCCCAGCTTGTCCGCGAGGAAGGAGTGCTCGTAATAGGCGGAATTGTAGATGCCGGGGGTGAGCACCACCACGGCGGGATCGCTGCTCGAACTCGCCGGCGCCAGCGATTTCAGCGTCGCCAGCAATTCGTCGGTGTAGTTCTCCACCGGCGCCACGCGGTTGTCCGCGAACAGCTCCGGGAACAGGCGCATCATGATCTCGCGGTTCTCCAGCATGTAGGAGACGCCGGAGGGGGTGCGGGCATTGTCTTCCAGCACATAGAAGGTCTCTGCATCGACCCGCACCACATCAATGCCGGCAATGTGGACATAGAGGTCGTGCGGCACCTTCTGGCCGTTCATCTCCGGGCGGAAAGCCGGGTTCTGGTAGACGAGGTCCTCCGGCACGACGCCGGCTTTCAGGATCTCGCGGCGCGAATAGATGTCGCGCAGATACAGGTTCAGCGCCTTTACGCGCTGTTCGAGGCCGCGCGACAGCCGACGCCATTCGGTGCCGGTCAGGATGCGGGGAATGATGTCGAAGGGGATCAGCCGTTCCTGCGCATCGCTGTCGCCATAGACGGCGAAGGTGATGCCGATCCGCCGGAATATGAACTCCGCCTCTTTCCGGCGCATGTCCAGCACGTCGGGCGGAACATCGCTCAACCAGCGCGAGAGGGCGGTATAGGCGGTCCGGATCGAACCGTCCGCGTTGGTCATTTCGTCGAAGGCCACGCTCATTGGTGCAAATGTACTCCCCAACTTCGCCAAGTTAGCTACAAAGCTCGTGCCAGCGGAAGGGGAGGCGCACGCCTCCGGCCGATAAATGCGAGTTTGCGCACCAATTGCCCGTTTGGCGGGCAGAGTGGCGTGGCTTGCGGCGGTAAGTGCGGTGAATTGCGGCGATGGGCGGCAGATGGCAGGTTCAGCCTGCCGGCGTGGGAGGGGAATCGGATGGCGGCTGCGGCAGAACAGGTGACGGCAGCGGTGTTGGTCATCGGCGACGAGATCCTCTCGGGCCGGACCAAGGACCGCAACATCGGCTACATCGCCGAATATCTCACCGCCATCGGCGTCGATGTGCGCGAGGTGAGGGTGGTGCCCGATGTCGAGGAGGAGATCGTCGCCGCCGTCAACGCCTTGCGCGCGCGCTACAGCTACGTGTTCACCACGGGCGGCATCGGTCCGACCCATGACGACATCACCGCCGACTGCGTGGCCAAGGCCTTCGGCGTCGGCATCGATGTCGATCCGCGCGCCCGCGCCATGCTGCTCGAATACATCAAGCCCGAGGATCTGAACGAGGCGCGGCTGCGCATGGCGCGCATCCCGCACGGCGCCGAGTTGGTGGAGAACCCGGTGTCCAAGGCTCCGGGATTCTGGATCGGCAACGTCATCGTCATGGCCGGCGTGCCCACCATCATGCAGGCCATGCTCGACCAGGTGGCGCCGAAGCTGAAGACGGGGGTGCGCATGCTCTCCGAGACCGTCCGGGCGGATGCGCGCGAGGGCGATGTCGGCGGTCCGCTCGCCGCCATCGCCAAGGCCAATCCCGAGGTGAGCATCGGCAGCTATCCCTTCATAGGCGAGGATGGCCGCCCGAACACCAACCTCGTGCTGCGCAGCCGCGATGCGGAGAAGCTGGCGGCCGCGGTGGCGCAGGTGGAGGCCATGGTCGCGGCGCTCGCCGGGCCCCGGTAAATGAACCTTCCGGTCCGTTTTCCGTGTGAAGCCCGGAAATTCGGGCCGGCGGCACTGGAGAAGGCGTGACACTGCCGCTAATGATCGCCGCTGACGCTTCTGCCGCCTTTTCGATCCGACTTGCCGGGACACTTTCCTGATGACCGACGACCGCCAGAACAAGGCCTTTCCGGTCTCGTGGGATCAGTTCCACCGCGATGCCCGCGCGCTGGCGTGGCGGCTGGCGGGTGCGGGCCCGTTCGAGGGCATTGTCTGCATCACCCGCGGCGGGCTGGTGCCGGCCGCCATCGTGGCCCGCGAGCTGGGCGTGCGCCTGATCGAGACGGTGTGCATCGCCAGCTATCACGACTACACCAAGCAGGGCGAGATGCAGGTGCTGAAGCCTATCGCCGATGTGGTGACGGCGGCAGCGGGCGAGGGCGGCCGCGGGCTTCTGGTGATCGACGACCTCGTCGACACCGGCAAGACGGCGCGGGTTGTGCGCGAGATGCTGCCTGCGGCGCATTTCGCCACCGTCTACGCCAAGCCGCTCGGCCGCCCGCTGATCGACACCTTCATCACCGAGGTGAGCCAGGATACGTGGATCTATTTCCCGTGGGATATGGGGCTGAGCTTCCAGCCGCCGATCCGCGACGGGGTGGCGTGAGGACGAGACATGGCCGGCAGCTACGACGAGCCCCAGGACGACACCGACGACGGGTATGACGCCGCTTTCGACCAGCACCGCGCGGCGCTGTACGACATGCTGATGGAATATGCCGACGAGCACGACCTGAGCGACAGCTTCATGGCGGTGCTGGCCTCCGATATCGGCCTGTCGCTGCGCATGGTGGCCTATGCTTCCGAAACCGAGAAGCCCTCGGTGGGCGGGCTGCGGCTCGACCTCGACCGCTACACCCGCGAACTGGGTGACAGCGTGCGCGACGCCAAGAAGTACGCCGCCGAGTTCATCGCCGAAGCCAAGGCCGCGCAGGAAGCGGACGGGGCCGAAGGCGATGAGGACGGGTCGGCGGAGGGCGAGGACGGCCCGGACAAGAATACCCGGCCGTCCTGAGGCGCGAGGCGTGGGAGCGCCTCGCCTTTCGGCTTCCCCTGCGCTATGCCGGGGTGCGGCAAATTGTGCCGCTTAAGGGTACCTACCGATGACACCCGCGCTCATCTCCGGCATCTTGCTCTCGCCGATCACGGCCTTTGTCGCGCGTCTCCTGCTTGTGTTCATGTTTCTCGGCAGCGCCATCAGCAAAATCACCGATTTCGCCGGCGCCGAGGCCGAGATGGCCCATTTCGGGCTCAACCCCCCGTGGCTTTTCGCGGTGGGCACCATCGTCACCCAGCTCGTCGGCGGCCTGCTGATCCTGCTGAACCGGGCGACCTGGCTCGGGGCCGGCGCGCTCGGCATCTTCACCCTGCTCACCATCCCCATCGCGCATCATTTCTGGCGCATGGAAGGGCCGATGGCGCAGTTCGAATTCTATGTCGCGATCGAGCATCTCTCGGTGCTCGGCGGCATGCTGCTGGTCGCCATACTGGCCGAGCGCGTGCGCGCGGCCTGACGGCGCAAAGTGTTTACGGGAGCCTTCATGAATACCGCGGCGCGCACCATCGATCCCAACAGCGACGCGGCGATTGCCGCCTCCGTGACACCCCGTCCCATCGAGGAGATCGGCTCCCGGCTCGGCGTGCCGGCCGCCGATCTCTACCGCTACGGCCCTGACAAGGCGAAGATCGCGCTCGGCTTCGCCCGCGCCGCCGAGGCGAAGGCGGACGGCAGGCTGATCCTCGTCACCGCCATCAACCCGACCCCGGCAGGCGAGGGCAAGACCACCATGACGATCGGCCTCGGCGACGCGCTGGCCCGCGCCGGCAAGCGCGTCGCCATCGCGCTGCGCGAGCCCAGCCTCGGCCCGGTCTTCGGCTCCAAGGGCGGGGCCACCGGCGGCGGCCATGCGCAGATCGTACCGATGCAGGACATCAATCTGCACTTCACGGGCGATTTCCACGCCATCAGTTCCGCGCACAACCTGCTCGCGGCGGCCATCGACAACCACATCTACTGGGGCAACGCGCTCGACATCGACACCCGCCGCATCAACTGGCGGCGCGTGGTCGACCTGAACGACCGCGCGCTGCGCAGCGTCGTGGTCGGGCTCGGCGGGCCGGGCAACGGCTTCTCCCGCGAGGACGGGTTCGACATCACCGTCGCCAGCGAGGTGATGGCGATCTTCTGCCTCGCCCGCTCGCTGGAGGACCTCGAAGAGCGGCTCGGCCGCATGGTGGTGGCGCAGAACCGCGCGCGCCAGCCGATCACCGCCGGCCAGCTCAAGGTGACGGGGGCGATGACCGCGCTGCTGCGCGACGCCTTCCAGCCGAACCTCGTGCAGACATTGGAAGCCACGCCTGCAGTCGTCCACGGTGGCCCCTTCGCCAACATCGCCCATGGCTGCAATTCGGTGATGGCGACGCGCACCGCGCTCGGCCTTGCCGATTACGTCGTCACCGAAGCCGGCTTCGGCGCCGATCTCGGGGCGGAGAAGTTCCTCGACATCAAGTGCCGGCAGGCCGGTCTGACGCCGTCGGTGGTGGTCATCGTCGCCACGGTGCGGGCGCTGAAGATGCATGGCGGCGTGGCGCAGAAGGACCTCGGGCCGGAGAATGTCGCCGCCGTGTCCGCAGGCACCTCCAATCTCGTGCGGCATATCGAGAACATGAAGGCGTTCGGCCTGCCGGCGGTGGTGGCGATCAACCGCTTCACCAGCGACACGCCGGCCGAGATCGACGCCATCAAAGCCGCCTGCGCGGCGGTTGGCGCCAGCGTGCACCTGTGCTCGCACTGGGCCGACGGCTCGGCCGGCGCGCTCTCCCTGGCCGAGGAGGTGGCGGCCTTGGCGCAGGCGCCGTCCGGCTTCCGCCCGCTCTATGACAGCGCGCTGCCGCTGGTGCAGAAGATCGAGACCATCGCTACCCGCATCTATCGCGCGGGTTCGGTGGCGGTCGAGCCGGCGGCGCTGAGGAAGCTCGCCGAGTTCGAGGCGCAGGGCTATGGCGACCTGCCGATCTGCATGGCCAAGACCCAGTACAGCTTCTCCGCCGACCCGACGCGGCGCGGGGCGCCGGAGGGCTTCGTGCTGCCGGTGCGCGACGTGCGGCTCTCCGCCGGCGCCGGCTTCGTGGTGGCGCTGTGCGGCGACGTGATGACCATGCCGGGCCTGCCGTCACGGCCTGCGGCGGAAGACATCTTCGTCGACGAGACCGGCTTCATCGGTGGGGTATTCTAAAGCCGCCAAGCGCCTTGCGGGCGTGGCGAAACAGGTAGACGCAACGGACTTAAAATCCGTTTCTCTCTGAGAGTGCCGGTTCGAGCCCGGCCGCCCGCACCAGTTCCATGGATCGTGTCACGCGATGCTCTCGCCGCCGTCCACCACCAGCGCCTGCCCGGTCATGAAGGAGGAGCGGTCGGAGACGAGGAACAGGATCGCCTCGGCGATCTCCTCGGCGCTGGCCCAGCGTCCCATGGGGATCTTCTCGCGCACATAGGCCTCGATGGCGTGCCGCCCGCCCATCTGGGCGATGAAGGGCTCGTTGAACGGGGTGTCGACCCAGCCCGGGCACAGCGCGTTCACCCGCACATTGTGCCGCGCATAGTCGATCGCCATCTGCCGCGCCATGGCGATGACGGCGTGCTTGGAGGTGGTGTAGGCGATCATCTCGCGGTCGTAGAACACGCCGGAATTGGAGGCGGTGATCAGGATCACCCCGCCGCCCTGCGCCATCATCGCCGGCATGGCGAGGCGGGCGGCGAGGTAGGAGGCGCGCACATTGATCCGCCAGGAGCGGTCCATGCCATCCGGCGCCACCTCGGTCAGCGGCCCGCCCACCAGCACCCCGGCATGGCTGTGCAGGATGTAGAGCCGCCCGTGACGCGCCAGCGTGCCGCTCACCAGCGCCTCGACCTCGGCGTCGACGTCGACATCGGTCGTCACCGCCTCGGCCCGGCCGCCGGCCGCGCGGATGGCCTCGGCGGTCGCCTCGCCCGCCGCACTGTTGCGGTCGGCGACGACCACGAGCGCCCCCTCGCGGGCCATGGCGAGCGCCCCGGCGCAGCCGATCCCCGAGCCGGCGCCGGTGACGATGGCGATCTTGTCCTTGAGAATCATGATGCACCTAAGAGGAGGCCGGGCGGCGCCGGCGAAGCAGCAATTGCGCCGCGATGACGAGGACGATGGACGCCGCCAGCACCAGAGCGCCGATGGCGTTGATCTCCGGTGTGACCCCCCGCCGGATCGAGGCGAAGACGTAGATCGGCAGCGTGGTCTGCGAGCCCGCGACGAAGAAGGCGACGATGAAGTCGTCGAAGGAGAAGGTGAAGGCCAGCAGGAAGCCGGCGAGGATGGCGGGCAATATCTGCGGCAGCACGATGGAGCGGAAGGTGGTGAAGGGCCCGGCATAAAGGTCGCTGGAGGCCTCCACCATGTCGCGCCCCAGCGCCCCGAGCCGGGCCCGCACGATCATGGTGACGAGCGCGGTGGAGAACAGCCCGTGCGCGGCGATGATCGAGCCATAGCCGAGCGAGAGGCGCGGCGGCGCGTCACCCGGCCACAGCGCGGCCAGCGCCGGGTTGACGATGCCGAAAAGCTGCACCAGCGCGACCAGCGTCGCGATGCCGATCACCACGCCCGGCACGACGATGGCGGCGCCGAACAGCGCGTCGAACACCGCGCGGGTGCGCGGCGCGGCGCGGCCGAGCCCGATGGCGGCGGCGGTGCCGCAGACCGAAGCGAGGGCGGCGCTGGTCGTCGCCACGATCAGGCTGTTGGTCAGCGCTTCCATCAGGAAGGTGTTGGAAAGTGCCCGCCCGTACCACTGGACGGAGAAGCCGGTGAACTCGCTCGCATGCCGCCCGGCGTTGAAGGAGAACAGCACCACCAGCGCGATCGGCAGGTAGAGGAAGCCGTAAACGGCGATGACGAAGGCGCGCATCATAGGAGGTCGACCTGTCGGGCGCCGGAGAGCCGGGCGGTGAGGCGGTTGGCGGCCAGCAGCAGCAGGACGGCGATCACCACCAGCGCCACCGCGATGGCCGAGCCGAACGGCCAGTTGCGCGATTGCAGGAACAGGTCGACCAGCGCATTGCCGATGAAGAACACCTTGCCCCCGCCCAGCAGGGTCGGGATGAGGTATTCGCCCAGCAGCAGGATCAGCACCAGCGAGAAGCCCGTCATCATGCCGGGCAGGGAAAGCCGTAGGGTGACGCTGAAGAAGGTGGAGAACGGCGTCGCGCCGAGGTCGGCGGAGGCTTCCAGCAGCCGGCGGTCGAGCCGCTCCAGGCTGATATAGATCGGCAGGATCATCAGCGGCAGATAGCCGTAGACGATGCCGAGCAGCACGGCGCCGGGGGTGTTGATGAAGCGCAGGTCCGGCAGGCCGATGAGTTCGAGCCAGGCGGGAATGCCGCGCGCGCCGAGAATGTACATCCAGGCATAGGTGCGGATCAGCAGGCTGGTCCAGAACGGGATGACGATCAGCGCCACCAGCAGCAGGCGGCGCTGCGGCAGGGCCTTGATTGCGAGATAATAGGCGACGGGATAGGCGATGAGCAGGCAGGCCAGCGCCCCCGCCGGGGCCAGCACCAGCGTGTTCCAGAACGCCGTGGCCCGTGCCGGCAGGTTGGCGTATTGGGCGAGCGTCAGCGCGGGCGCGTAGCCGCCCGCCGGCGCCCGCTCGCCGAGGCTGAACACGACGATGGCGAGGAAGGGCAGCACCAGGAACAGCAACAGCCACACCGCCGCCGGGGCGAGCAGCAGGGCGGTGACCAGTCGCTTTCGGGCGGCGCTCGACATGGGTGGTCCAGTTCGCACGAGGGGGAGCGGGAGCGCCTTGGCACGCTCCCGCGAGAAGGTGCCGGGAGCGCGTGCTCCCGGCGGGGCCGGCCGTCAGGCCGACTTGAAGCGGGCCATCAGCTCGGCGCGGTTCGGGTCGGTCAGCGTCG
Source organism: Pseudomonadota bacterium (assembly GCA_023434095.1). Lineage (GTDB taxonomy): Bacteria > Pseudomonadota > Alphaproteobacteria > Rhizobiales > Xanthobacteraceae > Ancylobacter. The sequence goes on from JAEYTJ010000376.1 coordinate 8,289, forward strand.
CCGCCGCGCCGAATTCCAGCGGGGCGAGCAGGTCGGCGGCGGGGTAGAGGATCGGGTTGTCGAGCAGGTCCTTGGGCAGCAGGGCGTTGACGCGCGCATCGGTGGAAGGCGCGCCATTGGCGATGTGCTCCTTCACCGCCACCTTGGGGTCCATCAGGTGGTTCAGCAGCGCATAGGCCGCCGGCTTGTTCGGCGCGTCCTTCGGGATGGCGTAGAAATCGGTCCAGATCTCGCCGCCCTCCTTGCCGAGCACATAGTCGATCTCGGGAATGTCGCGGTGCAGCTGCGCGCCGTCATTGGTCCAGCACATGGTCAGCCAGGCGTCGCCGCTGCGCATGGCGGGCTGGTAGTCGCTGGAAATGGCGAAGAGGTGCGGCTTGACCTTGAGCAGCAGCTCCTCGGCCTTGGCCAGTTCGTCCGGCTTCAGCGAGTTGAAGGAATAGCCGTAATATTTCAGTGCGTTGCCGATGGTGGTGAGCTGATAGTCGTGGACCATGGAGCGGCCGCTGCCGGTGGTCATGGCCACGTCGAAGAAGCTCTTCCAGCTGTCCATCGGCGCGGTGAGCTTCTTGGTGTTCGTCGCGAAGCCGGTGGTGCCCCAGTTCTTCGGCACCGCGCACAGCACGCCGGCCACCTCGCCTTCGGCGGTAAAGCGCTTGTTCTGTGCGGCGGGGTCGTAGTTCGGCAGCTTGGCGAGGTCGAGCGGGTCGATCAGATCGAGCTGGCGATAGGTCGAGATGGTGTAGTTGGTCGGCACGAACAGCGACCAGCCCGAGCCGCCGGCCTGCAGCTTGGCCAGCATTTCCTCGTTGGAGCCGAATACGTTCACCTCCACCGCCACGCCGGTCTTGGTGGTGAAATCGATGAAGGTCTGCGGGTCGTGGTAGTTCGGCCAGGTGGCGATCGACATGCGGTCGCCCAGTTCGCCGGCCGCGAAGGCCGGCGTGGGCCGCAGCCCCAACTCGCTGGCGAGCACGGCGGTGGCCACGCCGAGGCCGGTCACGCCGAGAAAGTGCCGGCGGCTGATGGAGCCGCGGCGGAAGCGCAGCAGCTGATCGATGAATTCACCCGCCGATAGCGGCAGGCCGTCACGATACGACTTCGACATGGCTGGTTTCCCTCTGGGTGGTCTTGTTGTCCGCCGCCGGAAACGCCAGCGGCGCGCCGGGGTTGAAGCTGATGGCGACCCGGTCGCCCGGTTTCAGGAGATCGCTCTGCGCCGCGTCGTGGTCGGCGGTGGCGAGCAGGGTGCCGAGAAGCGGCACCTCGATGGCGTATTCGGCGGTGGAGCCGAGGAAGATGCGGTTGCGGATGATGCCGGCAAGGCCTGTCTCGGCGGTGGCAGTGCCGAGCCGCAGTGCCTCGGGCCGCAGGCTTACCGACACCGCCGCGCCGGCGGCGACATCCCCACCGAGGCGGGCGCCGATATCCATCCCGTTGGCGAGGCGGATGCGGGCGCCGCCGGCCGCGTTCTCCAGCACCGTGCCGTCGAGGAAATTGGTCTTGCCGACGAAAGCGGCGACGAAGCGGTCGGCCGGACGGTCATAGATCTCGTCCGGCGCGCCGAGCTGGACGATGCGCCCGCCATTCATCACGCACACCACATCGCTCATCGACAGCGCCTCTTCCTGGTCGTGGGTGACGAGGACGAAGGTGATGCCGAGTTCGCGCTGCAGGTTCTGCAGCTCGATCTGCATATCGGTGCGCAGCTTCTTGTCGAGCGCGGCGAGCGGCTCGTCGAGCAGCAGCACGGAGGGGCGGTTCACCAGCGCGCGGGCCAGCGCCACGCGCTGCTGCTGGCCGCCGGAGAGTTCATGGACCTTGCGCCTGCCGAAGCCGGCGAGCTGCACCATCGCCAGCGCGTCCGCCGTGCGCCGGGCGATTTCCGAGGAGGTCAGGCGCGGGCGCAGCTGGCGCAGCCCGTAGGCGACATTGGCACTGACGTCGAAATGCGGGAACAGCGCATAGTGCTGGAACACCATGTTCACCGGCCGGCGGTAGGGCGGCACGTCCGCCATGTCGGCCCCGCCGATCAGCACCTGTCCGGTGGTCGGCTGCTCGAAGCCGCCGATCATGCGCAGACAGGTCGTCTTGCCGCAGCCGGAAGGGCCGAGCAGGGCGATGAACGCGCCCTTCGGCACGGCGAAATCGGTGGGGTGGACGGCGGTGACGTCGCCATAGCGCTTGCTGACGCCGCGAAACTCGATGTCGAGGGTCTGCTGGGCCACCGGCACTCTCCGCAGCTCTCCAGCCGCGCTCAGCGAGGCGGCCGGGTCGTCATTGGATAAAATGCTAATACCGAGGCGTTTGAGGGTATATACCTTCTGAGTGGTAGAAAGGGCCTATATATCAGTCAGAAGGGGTATAGATGGTGAGCAGAGGCGGTGCTGCCGGCGCGCGGGGCGAGGGCGAGCGCGCACACGCGGCGCGGCTGCTGGCCGAGGCCATCGCGGCGGCGCATGAGCGCAGCGCCAATGTCCGCACCGGGCCGGGCGACGATCCGTTCGGCCACGCCCTCATCGCCTGGCTGCGCGCGCATCTGCCCTTCGACCATTGCGTCGCCTTCGGCTATCGCGGCACGGCGAGGCCGCCCTTGCTGTTCGAAACCTTCAACCGCGCGGAGAGCCATGTCTATGTGACGCTCTACCAGGTCGGCCCCTATCTGCTCGATCCGTTCTACCACGCCGCCATCGAGCGCATCGAGGGCTTCCGCCGCATGCGCGAGCTGGCGCCCGACCGCTTCTACGCCAGCGAATATTACCGCTCCTACTACAGCCAGACCGTGCTGGCCGAGGAGGTCGGCTTCTTCGTGCCGCTGGCCAATGGCGCGAGCGTGGTGGTGTCGCTGATGCGCAAGGCCGCCTCCGGCGCCTTCGGCGCGACGCAGGTGCGCCTGCTGCGCGAGCTGGCGCCCATCGTGCTCAGCCTGTGCCGGCTGCGCTGGGGCGAGGAGGCGATCGGCGAGGAGGCGGGCAGCCACACGGGCCGCACCGGGGCCAGCGCCGGGGCGGGCGGACGGGAACTCGACCGCGGCAAGATCTGGCGGGACCTCTCCCTCACCGAACGGGAGGGCGAGGTGGTCGACCTCATCCTGCAGGGCCATTCCGCCGATTCCATCGCCCGGCTGCTGTCGATCTCCGCCGGCACGGCGAAGGTCCACCGCCGCAACATCTACCGCAAGCTCAACATCAACTCGCAGGCCGGGCTGTTCGCCCATTTCGTCGCGCTGATGCGGCGCACGCCGTAGCGGTCAGCCCTTCGCCGCCGTCGCGCTCTCGCGCATCATCAGCGCCGCGCCGAGGAAGAAGCCGAACGCGCCGAGACCGAGCAGCACGTTGGCGAGGTCGCCGATCCACCCCGCCTCGCCGCCGCGCGGTACATAGGCGAGGGTGGAGGCGGCCATGAAGGCGACGCAGCCGAGCAGGTTGATGAACACGATCTGCCAGTCGAGCCGGCGCGGCCGCCAGCTCCAGTAGCCGTGCGCGGTCTCGACGAAGGCGAGATAGCCCGACACGAGGAACAGCACAGAGCCGACCATGCCCGGCAGCCAGACCGCGAGGTCCTGCGCCTCCCAGCCGGCGCCCGCCACCAGCGGGTCGAAGGTGTTGAAATTGAACGCCACCGTGCCGATGAACTGGCAGAAGGTGCTCAGCCATCCCGCGCTGTGCGGGTGCCAGCCGAGAAGCGAGATGCGGCGCGGCGCGGTCGCGTCGTTCGGGTCGAGCGTGAAGGCGCTCTGGTTGGCCGCCTGGAAATGCTGGAGATAGCCTGCCAGCGTGAACGGGATCGACCCCATGAAGAACACGATGTTGATCGGGGTCGCCGCCGGCGCGATGTCGGCTGGAAGCAGGCTCAGCGCGCTTCCCGTCATGAACAGCAGCGAGCCGAGCGCGAACAGCGCGCCGGTCCACCAATTGTAGCCCTGCGTCTGCCAGAACGGGACCGGTGCGTTCTCCAGCGCCCGGGCGGCGCGCGCCAGCCCCTTGCGATGCTGGCGGGCCTGCCAGACGATGCGGCGGCCGGCGAGCCGGTAGCTTCGCCGGGTGATGAAGGGCCACGGCCCGGCAACAAGAATGCGCAGGCCCGAGGGGTGGAGATGCACGCCCTTCATCTGGCCTCTCCGCCGGGGGCGGGGCGCGGGAAAGGCCTCACGCCGCCTGCGCCGCCTTCAGCGCGGCGGTGGCGTCGTCCACTTCGGCGAGCCGGTCCAGCGGCAGCACACGCGGTTCCCCGACATCGGCCAGAGCCCCAAGGTCGAAGCGGGTGAAGTTGAGGCTTCGGTAGTCGCGCACGAAGAACAGCTTGCGGTCGAGGTCCGAGAGGCTGGTCCAGCAGGTATATTCGGTGGCGTAGGCTTGGCCCTGCGGCTGCTCCAGCCCCGCTACTTCCATGTGCCCGCCGCCCTCGCCGGGGTAATCGATGCTCACCCCGCGCGGCCGGTCGAAATTGTTGAGGATGTGCGCCAGGGTGCGCACCGCGAGGTCCGGCGTCGCCGCCTTCTCCGTGAACGCGGCGTAATAGGCGGCGCGCACGAAGCGGCCGACCGAGGTGTTGGACGCCGGCAAGCCCGCCGTGGCGATGCCGGAATCCGGCTGCACCGCCTTGTAGCCGCCGAAGCTCGCCGTGGAGCGGTCGACATTGGAGAGGAAGGTGTAGTTGTTCAGATTGGTGAGGTGCCAGCCGAAATTCGGCCCGTTGGTCATTACTCCCACCGGGTTGTCATAGATTTTCATCTCGCCGCGGTCGAACTCGATCACCAGCGCCGCGCCGGTCGCGTCGTGCACCACGTAGTGGAACGGCGATTCCACCCCGCCCAGTATCGCCAGCGGCACCAGCAGGATCGGCTGCGCCGCGACCGCCTCCTTCACCTGCGCCACCGTCGCGAACTGGCCGAGGCACCAGCCGCCGAGATCGGAGGCAGAGAGCACGGCCTGCGTCATCTCCACCGCGCGCTGCCGGCCGCCGGCGGTGGGGTAGGAGAGCAGGCTGAAGGTCAGGCCCTGATCGTTCAGCCCTTCCAGCACCTTGAGATCGTCGATGCCGGTGGGGGCCTCGGGCGTGGGAATGCGGCTCGGCATGGTGACCGCGAGCACGGCGTGGCGCGCCCGGTACTCCACCGGCGCATGTCCCTCCACCGTCGAGCGGGTGGCGAAGCCGGCCGGGAAATAGGCCATCTGATAGGGCAGGTCGAGGGTCAGCTCCAGCGTGCGGCCGAAATAGGCCTTGCCGCCTGCGTCACGATAGCCGAGCGATGTGCACATACCGTGCGTTCCTCCGGTTGGGGCAAGAGGCCATGCCTCGCCCACGCCTCGACCCGCCGCTTTGCTTTCGCCGCCCCGCGTCGGCGGCGCCGCCGGGAGGCGAATGCGGTACTTTTGGTTGGTCGCACGATTCATCGATGGGGAAAAGACCGGGCGGCGCGACCCCTTCGCCCAGCGGCGGAATTTGCCCTCGCGGGAAGGGCTTGCTACCCGTTTACCCGACGTCTCCGACTCGGGGGGCTCTGCCGGAGAGCGACGTTGACCACTGGGGTTTCCGACACAGCGAGATCGGGGCGGCGGCGGGAGTGCCGCGTGGCCGCGCTGTCGCGTGCGGCAACGGTCAGCCTCGCGGCGCTGCCGCTCGCCGGCTGTCTCTCGGCGGGGGCGCCCGCCATTCCGCTGTTCGGCGCCTATTTCCCCTCCTGGCTGCTCTGCGCCTTCATCGGCATTCTCGGGGCCGTGGTGGTGCGGCTCATGTTCATCCGTGCCGGCATCGACGATGCGCTGCCGGTCCGGCTGCCGGTCTATGTCTGCATCGCCGCCGCCATCGGCTTTGCCGTCTCGCTCCTCGGCTTCGGGCGGTAGGGCCGTGGAGGAAGAGACGCACCCCGCTCCCCGCCGCGGTCTCGGCCTGCTGGTGAGCCTGCTCGCGCTCGCCGGGGCGATTCTGCTCGGCTGGCATTATCTGCGCGATGCCGAGCTGAACCCGCTCTCGCAGGATGCGGAGCTGACGGCGGATGTCACGGCCATCGCCGCCTCGGTGCCCGGCCGGATCGCCGCCATCGCGGTGCGCGAGAACCAGGCGGTGGCCAAGGGCGAGCTCCTGTTCGCGCTCGACCCGGCCACCTACCAGTTGCAGGTGGCGCAGGCGAAGGCCGATCTCGCCCTCGCGGAGGCGGCGCTGGCCGACAAGCAGCGCACCGTCACGGCCGAGCGGGCCAATGCCGTCATCGCACAGGAGCAGGTGACGCGGGCACGCCAGAACCTCGCCCTCGCCACGCAGACGCTCGCCCGGCTGGAGGCGCTGCGTCCCAAGGGTTATGTCAGCGCCCAGCAGGTGGACGACGCCGCCACCGCCAGGCGCGACGCCGAGGTGAGCCTGAAACAGGCGGTGCAGCAGGAAGCGGCGGCGGCGGTGCTGGTCAGCGACACGGCGGCCGCGGTGGCTCTGGTGGAGGCGCGGCGCGCGGCGCTGGCGATTGCCGAGCGGGCGCTGGCCGACACGCAGGTCGTCGCCCCGTTCGACGGCCGGGTGGTGGGGCTGGAAACGGCGGTGGGCGAATATGTGCTGCCCGGCCAGTCGATCTTCGTGCTCATCGACACCGGCGCCTGGTTCACTTCCGCCGCCTTCGTCGAGACCGAGCTCGCCCGCATCCGCGTCGGCAACTGCGCGAGCGTCTACACGCTGGCCGATCGGGAGGTGAAGATACGCGGACGGGTCGAGGGCATCGGCTGGGGCGTGCAGTCGACCGAGCAGATCACCCTGCCGCGCAAGATGCCGATCGTGCCCAAGAGCCTCGACTGGGTGCGGGTGGCGCAGCGCTTCCCCGTGCGCATCCGTCTCATCGACCCGCCGGCCGATCTCATGCGCATCGGCGCCTCCGCCACCGCGACCGTGCACCATGACACGGATTGCTGAGCCCACCGTCGGCGCCATGCTCCGCGAGGCGTGGGCCGACCTCCAGCCCACGCCCGGTCGCTTCGCCATGACCTGGCGGGTGGCGTTGCTGTGCGCGCTCGTCTGCGGCACGGCGATGCTCTACAAGGTGCCGGAATCGGCGATCAGCTGTTATCTCATCATCTTCCTGATGCGGCCCAACGGCGCGGAGAATGTCGGGCAGGCGCTCGGCCTCATCGTCCTCGTCAGCCTCATCGTCCTCCTCATCGCACCGATCATCCAGTGGACGGCGGAGCTGCCGCTGCTGCGGATCGCGGTGATCGCAGCCACCTCCTTTGCCTTTCTCTACCTCAGTTCGGCGTCGCAACTGGGCGAAATCGGCGCCATCATCGCCCTCGTCATCGCCTTCGTGCTGACCCTCGTCGACCAGGTGCCGGCCGGCGAGATCGTCACGCGCGGCCTGCTCTATGCCTGGCAGATGGCGGTCATGCCGATGGTATTGCTCGCGATTTTCTCCATGGTGCTGGGCACCTCTCCGCACCGCCTGTTGCGCGAGACGCTGGCGCGCCGGCTCGACGCGGCGGCATCGGCGCTCGCCGGCCGGGGGCGGCGGGCGCTCAACGCGGCGCTGGAGGAAGGGCTGGAGGGAGACGCCAAGCAGATCATGCTGGCGCGGCTGTTCCACACGGCGCCGGACCGCGAGATCGGCTGGATTTCTACTTCCACAGCAACGGTTTACCGGCTTCTTCTGGCGGTGGCGGCGCTGCCGGCCGGGTTCGCAGACACAGCGCTGGCGCAGCGGTGCCGGGCGGCGGCCGCGTCCGTCCGCGCCGGCGGTCGTCCCGCTTCCGATGGCGCCAACGGGGAGGGCGAGGGCACCCGCGTCGACATCGAGCAGGCGTTGGCCGACCTCGGAAAAGAGAGCAGCGGCAAGGGCTTGGTCGCCGCGAAGCCGCCCTTTCTCGCGCCCGACGCCTTCACCAATGCCGACCACCAGCGCTATGCGCTCAAGACCACGGCGGCGGCGATCGCCTGCTACCTCGTCTATTCGCTGATCGACTGGCAGGGCATCCACACCGCCATGGTCACCTGCTACGTCGCCGCGCTCGGCACGACGGGCGAGACCGTGCACAAGCTGGCGCTGCGCATCACCGGCTGCCTGATCGGGGCGGCGATGGGGCTCGCGGCGATCCTGTATATTATCCCGCATCTTCAATCGGTTGGCGGGCTGATGGCGCTGGTGTTCGCCGGCGTGCTGGTCGCCGCCTGGGTGTCGTCGGGCAGCGAGCGGATCTCTTATGGCGGCGTTCAGATCGGCCTCGCCTTCCTGCTCACCATCCTCGACGGTTTCGGCCCCAGCACCGACATGGACGCCGCGCGCGACCGCGTCGTCGGCATCCTGCTCGGCAATCTCGTCGTCTATCTCGTCTTCACCCAGATCTGGCCGAAAAGCGCGGTCGCCGACGTGCGCGAACGGCTTTCGCGCGCACTGGCGTCACTGGCGCGACTGGCGTCACTGGACCCCACGACCCGCAAGCAGGCGGTCAGCGAGGCCGCGACGGTGGAGATGGAACTCGCCCGGGCGCGCGAGGTGCTCGCGCTGCTGCCTTTCGAGCCGAGGCGCCAGCGCCCGCCGCAGGCGCTCGTCCGCCAGCTGGATCGACTGGTGGAGGAGGCCGGGGCGGTATTGCCCCCGCTGATGTTCGCCCCGGCCGTTCCGCCCGAGACCGCGCCGTGCCTTGCCGCAGCGGCCGAGGATGTCTGCCGTCGCGAGGCCGGGAAGGGGGCGCCGGCGGCGCTGTCCGGCGACGAGGCTCCCGATGCGCTCGCCCGCCGCGCCGAGCGCATTGCCTCACTGGCGGCGGGGTAGGGCATGGACGCACCGCGCCCCACCCTCCGTTCCCGAACCGTCCCGCTCGGGCTGCTGCTGGCAGGCCTGCTGCTGGCCGGCTGCGCGACCAGCGCCCTGAAAACCGCACCGCAGGATCCCGCACAGCCGTGGACGCCGGAGGCAAGCACCGCCGCCATTGCCGAGACCGATGCGGTGGGGACGTCGGCAAAGGTGTTCAGCGTGCCGGCCGATCCGGAAGTCGCGCAGATGCAGGCGACGCCGGGCATCGATCCCCGCCGTGCCTACGGACTGCCCGAACTCATCGACATCGCGCAGATGCAGAACCCGTTGACCCGCATCGCATGGCAGCAGGCGCGGCAGGCGGCGCTGACAACCGGCATGGTGGAGGCGACCTATCTGCCCTTCATTTCCGCCAATGTGATTGGCGGCTGGCAGGAGGTGTCCTCGACCCTGCCCGTGGCGGTGGGCAGCGTGAATCAGGTGTCCAGCCGGATCGAGGGCGTGTCGCCCCAGGTGGCCCTGCAGTGGCTGGTGTTCGATTTCGGACAGCGCGACGCGCTGCACACGACCGCCCGCCACAACGCCACCGCCGCCAACATCCTGTTCAACGGCACGCATCAGAAGATCATCCACGATGTGACGCGCGCCTATTTCCTGTACGGCGCGGCCCGCAGCCGGGTGCGGATCGCCGAACAGAACGCCGCCAACGCCCGGAAGATTTCCGCGGCGGCGCAGGCCCGCAACGAGCAGGGACGCGGCACCACGGTGGAGGTGGCGCAGGGGCGCCAGCTGGTGGCGCAGGCGCAGTTCGGCCTCGTGCAGGCGCAGGGCGCCGAGCGCGACGCCTATCAGCTTCTCATGGGTGCCATGGGCGTGTCGCCGCTGACGCGCATCAAAATCCGCGAGGCCGGCCGGCGGGCGCTGCCCGCCTCGGTAGGGACGCCGACCGAGGAGATGATCAAGGCGGCGCTGGCCCGGCGCCCCGACGTGCTGGCCTCCTTCTCCGCCATGAAGGCGAGCCGCTCCGCCATCGGCGCGGCCGAAGCCGAGTTCATGCCGAAAGTGTTTCTCGGCGCGGTGGCGGCGGGCGGCGATGCGAGCTTCAGCGCCACCGGCCTTCCCACCATCGGCCAGCAGGCTTCCGCCACCGGCGTGCTGCTGGGCGTGACGATGCCGCTCTACGATGGCGGGCTGCGGGCGGCTCAGCTGAAGAAGGCGGAATCGCTGGCCGCCACCAGCGAGGCGACCTTCGAGGCGACCCGCGACGCGGCCGCCCGCGAGATCGTCATCAGTGCCGACACGCTCCGCTCGGCGCTCGCCTCCTACCGGGCGGCGACTGCACTCGCGGAGGCCGCCGCCGTGACCTACGCAGCCGCATTGGGCGCCTATGAAAGCGGGATCGGTGACATCACCGCCGCCACCACCGCCGAGAGCGGATTGCTGACCGCCCGGCTCGCGCAGTCGGACGCCCATGCCGCCTCGCTGGTGGCGGCCGCAAATCTTGCCTTCGTGCTCGGCGCGATGACCTCGCGCGAGGTGCCTGCGGTACTGGAGGCCCGGTGAGAACCTCGCACCCGGCATGGCGCCTCGGGCGACGCTTGCTTGCGTTCGCCGTCCCCATGCCGCTTACTCCAGCGACTTCACCAGCCTGAAAGGACGCCAGCCTTGACGCCCGAAAAGTCCAGCGCCGCTTTGCGCGACGATCTCCTCGACGACATCTACTCCTCGCCCGACCTGCTCGGGATGCTGCCCAAGTCGGGTTTTCCGGCCGTGCAGAGGGAGCCGCGCCACGTGTTCGCGGCGGTGCGCGACGAGCTGATGCTGGACGGCAATTCGCGCCAGAACCTCGCCACCTTCTGCCAGACCTGGGTCGACGACGAGATCCGCGACCTGATGGACCTGTCGATCGACAAGAACATGATCGACAAGGACGAGTATCCGCAGACCGCGGAGATCGAGGCGCGCTGCGTGCGCATGCTGGCCGACCTGTGGAACGCGCCCGATCCGCTGACCACGCTCGGCTGTTCCACCGTCGGCTCGTCGGAAGCGGCGATGCTGGGTGGCCTCGCCCTCAAATGGCAGTGGCGCAAGCGCCGCGCCAAGGAGGGCAAGCCGGCCGACAGGCCCAATATGATCTGCGGCCCGGTGCAGATCTGCTGGCATAAGTTCGCCCGCTATTTCGACGTCGAACTGCGCGAGATTCCGCTCGAAGGCGACCGGCTGATCATGACCCCGGAGGAAGTGCTCGCCCGCGTCGACGAGAACACGATCGGCGTGGTGCCGACGCTCGGCGTGACCTTTACCTGCCAGTACGAGCCGGTGAAGGCGGTGAGCGACGCGCTGGACCGGCTGCAGGCCGAGACCGGGCTGGACATTCCCATCCATGTCGACGGCGCCTCGGGCGGCTTCCTCGCCCCCTTCTGCGCCCCCGAACTCGCCTGGGACTTCCGCCTGCCGCGGGTGAAGTCGATCAACACCTCCGGCCACAAGTTCGGCCTCGCCCCGCTGGGCGTGGGCTGGGTGATCTGGCGCGAGGCAGCGGACTTGCCGCCGGAACTCGTCTTCGACGTGAACTATCTCGGCGGCGACATGCCGACCTTCGCGCTCAACTTCTCGCGCCCCGGCGGGCAGGTGGTCGCGCAGTACTACAATTTCGTCCGGCTGGGCCGCGAGGGCTACGCGAAGATCCAGAACGCCTGCTACGACACGGCCGAATATCTCGCCCGCGAGATCGCGGCGCTCGGTCCGTTCGAGATTCTCTATGATGGCGATCGCCACACCGGCATTCCGGCGCTGTGCTGGAAGCTGAAGGACGACAAGGGTTTCGGCGGCTACACGCTCTACGATCTGGCGGATCGGCTGAGGTCGCGGGGCTGGCAGGTGCCGGCCTATTCCATGCCGGCCAACCGGCAGGACCTCGTCATCCAGCGGATTCTCGTGCGTCACGGCGTGAGCCGCGATCTCGCCAGCCTGCTGCTCGACGATTTCCGTCGCGCGCTCGACTTCTTCGCCAAGCATCCGGTCACGCACCCGCTCACCGACGACGAGGCGGCGGGGTTCAATCACAACTGAGCGTACGGCCGGGCCCCTGCGGCGCCCGGCCTTTGCCCAGTGTCAGCCCAGCGTCATCAGGCTCGCATTGCCGCCGGCCGCTGCGGTGTTGGTGCTGGTGGAGCGCTCCAGCATCAGCAGATCGAGCGGATAGACGTCGCCCCGCGCAATGTCGTCCGGCGCGAGGCCGTGGACCAGCACGATCGGCCCCTCGCGCGCCGCGATCGCCTCGTTGAGCCGGCGCAGCGCGTCGCTGTCGCCCTCGAACAGAACGGCGTCGAACGTCGCGCCTTCGAGGCTGGGGGCGAGACTCACCCGGTCTTCCAGGCCGTTGGGGAGCGCGGGCATCTGGGAGCCCTCCAGCAGCACGCGATTGCCGGTGGCGAGCGCCGCCGCGATCTGCACGGCGAGACCCTTCCCGGTCGACGCCAGACACAGCACCGTGCCGCGCGGGGACAGGGCGTAGACGTTCCGCTCGCCCACGGGCCCGGGCAGTTCCACCTGGTGGCCGAAAGGCGCGTTCTCCAGTACCCGGCCGCAGAGCGTCCGCGTCTCCGTGTCGGTCTGGAAGTCGACCCACAGGCGGGCCGGGGCAGGGGCTTCCCGTACCGGCAGCAGGGCGGCCGGGCGGCGCGACAGCAGCCGCCCGACATAGAGCGGCCCGCCGGCCTTCGGCCCGGTGCCGGAAAGCCCGTGGCCGCCGAAGGGCTGCACGCCGACAACCGCGCCGATAATGTTGCGGTTCACATAGACGTTGCCGACCTCGATCCGCGCGCCAATGCGGGCAATGGTCTCGTCGATGCGGGTGTGGAGACCGAAGGTAAGGCCATAGCCGGTGGCGTTGATGGCGTCGATCAGTCGATCCAGCCCATCGCGGGAGTAGCGCACCACATGCAGAACCGGGCCGAACACCTCGCGCGTGAGGTCGCCGATGTCCGAAATCTCGATCAGCGTCGGCGGCACGAAGGTGCCGTGCGCGGCTTCCTCGCCGAGGGGAAGCTGTTCCACCCGGCAGCCGGCCTTGCGCAGGCGCTCGATATGGGCCTCGATTCCCGCCTTGGCCTCGGCGGAGATCACCGGGCCGATATCGGTCGACAGAAGCACGGGATTGCCGACGCTGAGCTCTTTCAGCGCGCCGCGGAGCATGGCCAGCATGCGGTCGGCGACATCTTCCTGCAGGCAGAGAACCCGCAGCGCGGAGCAGCGCTGGCCGGCGGAATCGAAGGCGGAGGAGAGCACGTCGGCCACCACCTGCTCGGCCAGCGCCGAGGAGTCGACAACCATCGCGTTTTGCCCGCCGGTCTCGGCGATCAGCGGGATGACGCTGCCATCCGGGCTCAGCCGGGTGGCGAGCTGGCGCTGGATGAGCCGGGCGACTTCGGTGGAGCCGGTGAACATGACACCGCGCGTGCGGCTGTCGGCGACCAGTGCCGCGCCGATTTTCCCGTCGCCGGGAACGAGCTGCAGCGCACCGTCGGGCACGCCCGCCTCGCGCAGGATCTCCACTGCCGTGAAGGCGATGAGCGGCGTTTCCTCGGCCGGCTTCGCGACCACCGCATTGCCGGCGGCCAGCGCGGCGCTGATCTGTCCGGTGAAGATGGCCAGCGGGAAGTTCCACGGGCTGATGCACACCACGGGGCCGAGCGGTCGGTGGGTGTCGCTGGAATAGCTGTCGCGCACCTGCGCGCCGTAATAGCGCAGAAAGTCCACCGCCTCGCGGACCTCGCCGACGGCGTTCGGGTAGGACTTGCCAGCCTCGCGGACGATGAGGCCGATGAGGGCAGGCAGGCGCGCTTCCATCAGCTCGGCGGCGCGGAACAGGCAGGCCGCCCGCTCGTCGGGCGGGGTAGACTGCCAGATCGGCGCGGCGGCATTGGCATAGGCCATCGCGCGGCTCGCCATCTCGGGCGTGGTCTCTTCCACCGAGCCGACCGTATCGCGCAGGTCGGCGGGATTGAGCACCGTGCGGGTTGCGCCCTCCATGGTGAGAGGTCCCGCCAGCAGGGGTTTTGCGACGACCGGCGTCGCGCTGCCGGCGAGCAGAGCGGCCGCGAGCGAAGCGAGGCGCTGCTCGTTGGACAGGTCGAGCCCGGCCGCATTTCGCCGCTCGGCGCCGAAAAGATCGGCCGGGGCGGCAATGCCGGGATGGGGAGCGCCCACCGGCTCGATGCGCTGCGCGGCGTCGACCGGGCTTTCGATCAGCTCGTCGAGCGGGACATTCGCATCGGCGATGCGGTTGACGAAGGAGGTGTTGGCGCCGTTCTCCAGCAGGCGGCGGACCAGATAGGCGAGGAGCGTCTCGTGGGTACCCACGGGCGCATAGATGCGGCACGGGCGTCCGAGCTTCTCGCGGCCCACCACTTCCTCGTAGAGCGGCTCGCCCATGCCGTGCAGGCACTGAAATTCATATTGCCCGGCATAGTAGTTAGCTCCCGCCATCTCCATGATCGTGGCGAGCGTCTGGGCGTTGTGGGTGGCGAATTGCGGGAACACCGCATCCGGGGCCGCCAGCAGCTTGCGGGCGCAGGCGAGATAGGCGATGTCGGTGTGGACCTTGCGGGTATAGACCGGAAAGCCTTCCAGCCCGTCGACCTGCGCGCGCTTGATCTCGCTGTCCCAGTAAGCGCCCTTCACCAGCCGGATCATCAGCCGGTGGCCGGAGCGGCGGGCGAGATCGATGAGGAAATCGACCACATAGGGGCAGCGCTTCTGATAGGCCTGGATGACAAAACCGATGCCGTTCCAGCCACTTAGCGCCTCGTCGAAACAAAGTGATTCAAGCAGGTCGAGCGAGATTTCCAGCCGGTCGGCCTCCTCGGCATCGATGTTGAGCCCGATGTCGTAGTGGCGCGCCAGCTTGGCGAGTGCCGCGACACGCGGCAGCAATTCATTGATAACGCGGGAATATTGCGCCCGGCTGTAGCGCGGGTGGAGTGCAGACAGCTTGATCGAGATGCCCGGCCCCTCATAGATGCCGCGCCCCGCCGATGCCTTGCCGATGGCGTGGATCGCCTGCTCGTAATCGGCGTAGTAGCGCTGCGCGTCCGCCTCCGTGGTGGCGGCTTCGCCAAGCATGTCAAAGGAATAGCGGAAACCCTTCGCCTCCATGCGGCGGGAGTTCGCCAGCGCCTCGGAGATCGTCTGGCCGGTGACGAACTGTTCGCCCATCATCCGCATGGCGACGTCGACGCCGCGCCGGATCAGAGGTTCGCCGCCGCGGCCGATGAGTTTGGTGAGAGCGCCAGTGAGGCCGGCCTCGCT
>JAEYTJ010000383.1 GCA_023434095.1 Pseudomonadota bacterium
GATCCAGGCCGACTGGAGCCGGCCGGAGGTGGGCGACTGGACCCGAAGGCTCGACGCGGCGGTGGACGCCGCGCCGCGCCGGGTGGTGCTGGTGGCGCATTCCGTCGGCGTGGCGACAGTGGTGCGCTGGACGGCTGCGCAGCCGGCGCGGGCGCGTGCCAAGGTGGCCGCCGCCTTTCTGGCCGCGCCAACGAATGTCGACGATCCGGACCCGTCCTTCGACCTCGTCCGCAATTTCGGACCCATGCCGCTCTCGCCCTTGCCCTATCCGGCGCTGATCGCCTCGTCGCGCGACGATCCGCGGGTCACACCGGCACAGGCCGCCATCTTCGCGCAGGCCTGGGGCGCCGATATGGCCGATGTCGGAGAGCTCGGTCATATCGGTTCCGCCGCACGGCTTGGCATGTGGCCGGCGGGGCTTGTTCTGCTCGGCGGGCTGCTGGCGCGGATTTAGGGGGAGCCGACGTCGGTCAGTGCTGGGCTAAAATTGCGGCGATGGCCTGCGCGACGGACTTGGTCACGCGCTTGCGGTAGCGGCGGTGGACGAGCTGGCCGTTATGGAAGACGTCCTGCTCGACATAGAGATTGTTGCCGTCCCAGCGCAGGATGTTGTCGGACTCGACGGTTTCGATGACGCCGGTCCCCGGAATCAGATGTCCTTCCGGTGCGGTGGAGCTCATGGGCTTTCTCCTGCGTTTGCTGGCGCGCTCTGCGGCGGCCTGAGGCGATGATAGCCGAGCCCACGGCGAAAGCCATCGGGTGCGTTACCGGCATCACGGCGGCGGCGACCGGGAACTGTCCTCTTCGAGCCCGTTGCCGTTGGCGCTCTCCACCTTTCCGCGACGCTGCAGCAGCAAGACCGTGATCCAGCACAGAAGCGCCCAGGCGCTGCCGGCGCACCAGCCCGCCAGCACGTCGGTCGGCCAGTGGACGCCGAGATAGATGCGGCTGAAGCCCACCAGCAGGGTGAGGCCGACCGCGACGGCCAGCACGTAGGCCTTCACCCGGGCCTTTCGCTCCGTGCGGACGATGAGGACGCCAAGAGTGAGAAAGGTGATCGCCGAGCCCATGGCGTGGCCGCTCGGAAAGCTGAGGGTGCGCACATCGACGAGATGGGCGACGAGGTCCGGGCGAGGCCGTTCGAAGCCCAGCTTCAGGGCATAGCTCAGCAGGCCGCCGCCGGAGGTCGCCACCAGCACGAACAGGGCGGCGGCACGTTTGCCGTCGATGGCGAGGAAACCTGCGACGATGAGGGTGAGGAGGGTCAGCACCGTCGTGCCGCCCAGCGCGGTGACGTCGCGCATGACGATTTCGAGCCAGGCCGGTCCCAGCGGGTCGGCGGGATCGCCGGGCACCCGGAAGGCGAGGAGCACCGCCTCGTCGAAGGCATGGGTCTCGCCCTCCACCACCTCGTCGGCGATGAAGGCGAACCCCAGCAGCGCCAGCGCCGCGCCGAGCAGGGCGAGGAGGACGGCGAGTTCGGGCAGGACGAGGCCGGGAAGCCGGCGCAGGCGCGGCGGCAGGCGGCGTTCGAGCCATTGCGAGAAGCGGCGGGCAGGGATGGGGGACATCGTTCACCGGCATAAAGGAAAATGGACCCGGTCGGGCCCGTCGGAGGTGGAACCGATCAGGGCCCTGCGGTGTTCCCTTGCTGCACATGCAAGGAGGTATTCATGTTTAAGGGCGCCGCTCTCTGGATGCTCGGTATTCCGTTGCCGATTATTCTTATTCTGTGGTTCATGGGTTATCTCTGAGGCGTCGGCGGGCCGCCGCGCCTCAAGGCCACCCACATGCGGCACATACGGGGACGGGGCGGCGCGCGGCGTACGGAAGGTGAGACCATACGGCGATCATGACCATCTTCGGGAGCCACAATAGCGCGTTGGTCGCGCTGTCGATCCTGATCGCTGTCGCGGCGTCCTATACGGCGCTCGACCTGGCGGGCCGTATGACTCGCACCCGGTCTGCCGGGCTGGTGTGGCTGGGTGCGGCCGCCGTGGTCCTCGGCGGGGGCATCTGGGCGATGCACTTCATCGCCATGCTCGCCCTGAACGTCGGTATGGAGGTCTCCTACGGGGTCGAGCTGACGCTGGCCTCGCTGCTCCTTGCGGTGTTCGCCACCGCTTTGGCGCTGTTCGGCGCAAGCCGGCCCGGCGTCGGCTTCGAGGGGATCCTGCTCAGCGGAATCTTCATGGGGCTGGGCATCGTCGGCATGCACTATACGGGCATGGCGGCGATGCGCATGCCCGGCTCGGTGAGCTACGACATGATCCATGTCGGCGTCGCCATCGTGCTCGCCATTTCCGCCTCGACCGTCGCGATATGGCTGGCGTTTCGGAACCACTCCGTGTTCCAGCGGGCCGTCGCGGCGCTGGCGCTCGGCTTCGGGATCGCCGGCATGCACTATGTCGCGATGATGGGAGTGACGTTCACCGGCCATGCCGACGCCCATGACGCCTCGGAGGCGTCGCGCGTGGCGATGGCCGAGGGAATCGGTACGGCCTCGCTGGTCGCCGTCGTGACGGCCGCGGCCTTCGCGATCTTCATCGCGTTGCTCTTGGCCGCCGCCTATGACCGGCGCGTCGCCCTGCTGGCCGACCGCGAGGCCGGCGCGTGGCGCGAGAGCGAGGCGCGCTATCGCAACCTCTATCGCCATACGCCGCTGCCGCTGCACTCGCTGGGGCCGGACGGCCGCATCGCGCAGGTCAGCGATCGCTGGCTCACCCTGCTCGGCTACACGCGCGACGAGGTGGTCGGACGGCCGCTGACCGATTTCATGACCGAGGAATCGGCACGTCGGCGCAACGACGAGCATTGGCCGCGCCTGCTCGACACCGGCGAATTGCGGGAAGCGGAATACAAGCTGATTGCCAAGGACGGGCACATATTGGACTGCGTCCTGTCCGCCGTCGCGGAACGCGACGCCGCCGGCAATCTCGTCAACACGCTGTGCGGCCTGGTCGACGTTACTGAGCGCCGTGCCACCGAGGACGCTTTGCGTCAGGCGCAGAAGCTGGAGGCGGTAGGCCAGCTCACCGGCGGAATCGCGCATGATTTCAACAATCTGCTCGCCGTCGTGCTGGGCAATCTCGAACTCGCCGCCAAGCGCGCGCCCGACGACGCGCGGCTTCGGACCCTGCTCGGCAATGCCATGCAGGCGGCCCAGCGCGGCGCGGCGCTGACGCAGCGCATGCTGGCCTTTGCCCGCCGGCAGGATCTGAAGCCGGCCGCGGTCGACGTGCCCGAACTGGTGCTCGGCATGGCGGAGATGATGCGCCGCTCGATCGGCCCGGGCGTGCGCATCGAGACTCGCTTTCCGCTCGGCCTTCCCCTTGCGCGGGTGGATGCCAACCAGCTTGAGCTCGCTTTGCTGAACCTCGCTGTGAACGCGAGGGACGCGATGCCGGATGGCGGGGTGATCACTGTTGCCGCGCGCGAGGAGATCGTCGCCGCCCCCGCGGCGGACGAGGCGGCCGAGCCTGGCCAGTTGAGGCCGGGGCACTATTTCTGCCTATCGATCGCCGATACCGGCAGCGGCATGGACGCCGAGACCCTGGTGCGCGCCGCCGAACCGTTTTTCACCACCAAGGGGGTGGGCAAGGGCACCGGGCTCGGTCTCGCCATGGTTCACGGCCTCGCCGCCCAGTCGGACGGAAGGCTCGTGCTGCAGAGCACGCCCGGCAAGGGCACCATTGCGACCATCTATCTGCCGGTTGCCGAGGTGGAGCGGGTGGCGCCGGCCACGGTGGTGGAGGACGAGGAGGGCGTGCCGGACGGCGAGGAGGGCGCGCAGCGGGTGCTGGTGGTCGACGACGACCCTCTGGTGCTCTCCGCCACCGGCGCCATGCTTGAGGATCTCGGCTGCGTCGTGACCGAAGCTATCTCCGCACGCGAGGCGCTGGATCTGCTGGATTCCGGCCAGATCTTCGACGTCGTGCTCACTGATCAGGCGATGCCGGGCATGACAGGTGTGCAGATGGCGGCGGTGATCGAGGAGCGCTGGCCGGACCTGCCGGTGGTCCTCGGCACCGGCTATGCGGAACTGCCTGCCGATGCCAGGGCCGGCCTGCCGCGCCTCGGCAAGCCCTTCAGCCGCGAGTCCCTGAAGCGGGCCGTCATGGCGGCGACGCGCAAGGCGCCCAGCAATGTGGTGCCGCTCTCCCGGCGCGGCTGATCGCGGGCTCACTGCCGGCCTGCCCGATTATTGTGGACCGCCGGTGACATTCCCCCGCTTAGTGATTATATCGAAGCCGTCCAGGGGAGCCTCGTCAGGAGGCTGAGAGGCCATCATCGCGTTTGCGCGGCATGGCGACCCTTTGAACCTGATCCAGTTGACACTGGCGGAGGGAGGGAGTGCATGGTTTCTCCTCACACAA
>JAEYTJ010000037.1 GCA_023434095.1 Pseudomonadota bacterium
GACCAGGGCCGCCGCCGCCGCCAGATCCGCCGCCGGCTCGTTGATGCGCAGGCCGCCGGCCACGTTCAGATAGACGTCCTGATCCCCGAAGCCGAAGCCGCAGCGCGCCTCCAGCACGGCCAGGACCATGGCCAGCCGCCCCGTGTCCCAGCCGACGACCGCCCGGCGCGGCGTGCCATAGGCCGATTTCGACACCAGCGCCTGCACCTCGACCAGCACGGGCCGCGAGCCCTCGATGCCGGCGAACACGGCCGAGCCGGGCGCCCGCTCCTTGCTGTCGCCGAGGAACAGGGCCGAGGGGTTGGCGACCTCGCGCAGGCCGGCGTCGCCCATCTCGAACACGCCGATCTCGTCGGTGGCCCCGAAGCGGTTCTTGCCGGCGCGGAGGATGCGGAAGGGATAGCCGCGCTCGCCTTCGAAGCTGAGCACTGCGTCGACCATGTGCTCGACCACGCGCGGGCCGGCGATCTGGCCGTCCTTGGTCACATGGCCGACCAGAATGACGGCGGCGCCGGCACGCTTGGCGTAGCGGATGAGGATTTGCGCCGAGGAGCGCACCTGCGTCACCGTGCCGGGCGCGGATTCCACCGTGTCGGTCCACATGGTCTGGATCGAATCGATCACCACCAGCGCGGGCCGGCGCCCTTCGGACAGGGTGGCGACGATGTCCTCGACATTGGTCTCGGCGGCGAGTTCCACCGGTGCGCCGGCGAGGCCCAGCCGTTCCGCGCGCAGGCGCACCTGGGCGACGGCTTCTTCGCCCGAGACATAGATGATGCGATGGCCGGCGCCCGCCAGCTTCGCCGAGGCCTGGATCAGCAAAGTCGACTTGCCGATGCCGGGATCGCCGCCGATCAGCAGCACGGAGCCCGGCACGATGCCGCCGCCGGCGACCCGATCCAGCTCGGAAATGCCGACCTGTACCCGAGGGGCGTCCTCCGAGGTGCCGGTGAGGCTTTCCAGCGCAATCAGCCGGCCGCGTCGCCCGCCGCGCAGCGTGGCCGGCAGGGTGTCGGCGGCGGTTGTCTCTTCCGCGATCGAATTCCACGCCCCGCAGGCGTCGCAGCGACCCTGCCAGCGGGCATGCACCGCGCCGCAGATCTGGCAGAGGAAATTCGTGCTGCGCTTGGCCATGAAGCAGGTCCCGCGAAGAGGGCGTCGCTCGCTTCTAGCGCGAGAACAAAAAGGGATCAAATCCCGGGCAGCGGTCTACATGATCCGGCGGTGATAACGGCGGCCGAGCGAAGTGAGGATTTCATAATCGATGGTCTGCGAATGGCGGGCCAGATTGTCGAGCGTCAGCCCGTCGCCGAGCAGGGTGGCGAAGTCGCCGAGTTCGACCGCGTCCTCGGGAAGCTCGGTGATGTCGACGGCGAGCAGGTCCATCGAGATGCGCCCGATCAGCGGGCAGCGATGGCCGGCAATGACGGCTTCGGCGCCCGGCCGCAGGTCGGACGCGCCAGCGAGGCGCGGAATGCCGTCGGCATAGCCCGCGGAAAGGATGGCGACCCGCGAGGGTCGGATCGCCGTATGTGCCCCGCCATAGCCGACGGTTTCGCCTGCATGGACGTGGCGGATGCGGGCGATGCGCAGTTCCAGACGCACCACCGGCCGCAGCGGCGCCACATCCGCACGCGGGCGCCCGCCATAGACGGCGATGCCGGGGCGGACCAGGTCGAAATGATAGGCAGGATCGCCCAGCGCGCCGGCGGAATTGGACAGCGAGGCGCGCACGCCGGGGAACAGCGCGGCGATGGCGCGGAAGTCCTCAAGCTGCCGCGCGTTGAGCGGGTGGTCCGGCTCGTCGGCGCAGGCGAGATGGCTCATCAGCAGCGCGAGCGGGAAGCCGAGCTCGTCGCGGCCTTCCGCCACGTTCACCGCTTCGGCTGGGGTCAGGCCGAGCCGGTTCATGCCGGTGTCGACATGGATCGCCGCTGGCAGCGCCACGCCGGTGCGTGCGCAGAACTCGCGCCAGCGCTCGATCTCCTCCGTGCTGCCGAGCACCGGGCGCAGGCCGTTATCCTGGTAGGCCGCCTCGGTGCCGGGGAAAAGCCCGTTGAGGACGAAGATCTCGGCATCGGGGAGGAGGTCGCGCAGGCGCCGAGCCTCGCTTAGCAGGGCGACGAAGAAGCTGCGCGCGCCGGCCTGCCAGAGCGTGGTGGCAGCGGCCGCGAGGCCGATCCCGTAGCCGTCGCCCTTCACCACGGCGGCGCAGGCGGCCGGCGCCACGCGGCGCGCCAGTTCCTGATAGTTCGCCGCGAGCGCCGAAAGGTCGAGGGTGAGAAGGCCGCCGGCCTCGGCGGGCGGAATGGGGGCAGCACTCAAGATGGCGTACTCACGGCTCGGGCAGACGGTCGGACTGTACCAGATTGGAGAAGCGGGTGAACTGCGGCTCGAACGAGACTTTCACCGTGCCGGTGGGGCCGTGGCGCTGCTTGCCGATGATGACTTCGGCGATGCCCTGCGCCGCCTTCATGTCCTGGTCCCACTTGAACCATTCCTCGGTGCCTTCCTTCGGCTCGCGGCCCTTGAGGTAATACTCCTCGCGGAACACGAACATCACCACGTCGGCATCCTGCTCGATGGAGCCGGATTCGCGAAGATCGGACAATTGCGGACGCTTGTCGTCGCGCGCCTCGACCTGGCGCGAGAGCTGGGAGAGCGCCATGATCGGCACCGCCAGTTCCTTCGCCAGCGCCTTGAGGCCGGTGGTGATCTCGGTGATCTCCTGCACGCGCCCCTGCGAAGAGCTCTTCGACGAGCCGGTGAGCAATTGCAGATAGTCGACCACCATGAAGTCGAGGCCGCGCTGGCGCTTCAGCCGCCGTGCGCGGGCGCGGAGCTGGGCGATGGAGATGCCGCCGGTGTCGTCGATGTAGAGCGGAATCGTCTGCATCATCTGGGCGCAGCTGGCGAGCTTGTCGAACTCATGCTCGGAGATGTCACCGCGGCGGATCTTGTAGGACGCGATTTCCGCCTGCTCGGCCAGAATACGGGTGGCGAGCTGTTCGGCCGACATTTCGAGCGAGAAGAAGCCGACCACGCCGCCATCCACCGCGCGGATCGAGCCGTCCGGCAGGGTTTCCGACGTATAGGCAGCCGCGACGTTGAAGGCGATGTTGGTGGCGAGCGAGGTCTTTCCCATGGCCGGGCGGCCGGCGAGGATGATGAGGTCGGACGGCTGCAGCCCGCCCATCATCTGGTCGAGATCGTCGAGGCCGGAGGCGGTGCCGGAGAGGTGCCCGTCGCGCTGGAAGGCGCGGCTCGCCATGTCGACGGCTTCCTTCAGCGCGTCGTTGAAGCGCATGAAGCCGCCATCGTAGCGTCCGGTCTCGGCGAGCTCGTAGAGTCGCTTTTCGGCGTCCTCGATCTGCTCCTGCGGCGTGGCGTCGATCGGGGCGTCATAGGCCTCGTTGACGATCTCCTCGCCGATCTGGATCAGGTCCCGCCGCACCGAGAGGTCGTAGATGGTGCGGCCGTAATCCTCGGCGTTGATGATCGTCGTCGCCTCGGCGGCCAGCCGCGCGAGATATTGCGGCGCCGTCAGCCCGCCGGCATCGAAGTCGGCCGGCAGGAAGGTCTTCAGCGTGACGGGCGTCGCCACCTTGCCGGCACGGATGAGCGCTGCCGCGGTCTCGAAGATTGCGACATGGATCGGCTCGAAGAAATGCCGCGGCTCCAGAAAGTCGGACACACGGTAGAACGCCTCGTTGTTGACGAGGATCGCCCCCAGCAGCGCCTGCTCCGCTTCGATGTTGTGCGGGGCGGTGCGATAGGACGCGTCGGTCTCCGCCGGGGGGCGGTTCGGAGAATCGAGCATGGCTGTTCCGGGTGCGGGTGGGTCAACGCCACAGCTAGCGCCGCCCCGGGCGGATGTCCGGAGCGAATCTCGTGCCGCCTATTTTGTCCTGTGGAGGGCCTGTGGAAAGCCGAATCTTGCTTGACGGGAATCCGCCACCTCCGCGTCGCGCGTCGGCGGTTTTGGGCTACTCCCCCGCCAGCCGCAGTCCCGGACGGTCCCTGTTCTCCATGCCGCGCAGCGCCGCCTCGCCCTGCGCGATGTAGCTGCGAGTCATCGGCACCACGCCCTCGCGCCTGGCGAGCTGCAGCTGGAACACCATCATGCCCTGATGGCGGAAGGCCATCTCGGACGAGGCGAGGTAGAACTCGAACATCCGCACGAAGCGCGCATCGTAGAGCCGTTCCACTTCCTCGCGATGGGCGAGGAAGCGCTCCCGCCAGGCCTTGAGCGTCTCGGCATAATGCAGGCGCAGGATTTCGACGTCGGTGACAAGCAGCCCCGCCTTCTCGATGGCCGGCAGCACTTCGGAGAGCGCGGGGATGTAGCCGCCGGGGAAGATGTACTTGGCGATCCAGGGATTGGTGATGCCGGGACCTTCCGAGCGGCCGATGGAGTGGATGAGGGCGACGCCATCCTCCTGCAGAAGCTCCGCCACCTTTGCGAAATATTCCTCGTAATGGCCGACGCCGACATGCTCGAACATGCCGACCGAGACGATGCGGTCGAACGGACCGTCGACGTCGCGATAGTCTTGCAGGCGGAAATCGGCGCGGCCGGCAAGGCCCCGCTCTCCGGCGCGGCAGCGGGCGACGCCGAGCTGTTCCTGCGACAGCGTCACCCCGGTGACCTGCGCGCCGGCATGGGCGGCGAGATACAGGCCCATCCCGCCCCAGCCGCAGCCAATGTCGAGCGCTGAGAGGTCCGGCCGGTCGAACAGCAGCTTGGCGGCGATATGCCGCTTTTTGGCAAGCTGGGCGTCGTCCAGCGTCTGGTCGGGCGTCTCGAAATAGGCGCAGGAATATTGCCGGTCGGCGTCGAGGAACAGCGAATAGAGCCGCCCGTCGAGGTCGTAATGATGGGCGACGTTTTTCTGTGAGCGGTCGGGCGGATTGAACTGCGCGAGGCGGCGGAACAGGAAGCGCAGGCGCAGGAAGAACTGCGCACTGGCGCTCGGCACCTCTAGGCCGACCTGCGCCATCAGCAGGGCGAGCACCTCGGCGATGTCGCCCTGCTCGACCACCATCCCGCCGTCCATGTAGGCCTCGCCAAAGGCAAGTTCGGGATCGAGGACGATCTGGCGCTGCCAGGCGTTGGAGGTGAAGCGGACGGTGAGGGGAGGGCCGCTGCCGTCGCCGAATTCAGCGCGGTCGCCAGAGGCGAACACTACGGAGAGGGAGCCACGGCGCACAATGCGCGCGAGGACCTTGGCGAGCAACCGTTCCATCGGCTAATCCCAAAGTAATGGCAGCCGGCGACGACAAACCGGAAAGGCCCGTCTCCGCACGAAGACTGCCTGCCCATGCTCTGGGCATGTCGTTTATCTGCAATTCATTGCATCACAACCTTTTCGGCCCTGCAACCGGGCTGAGGGGGGCCGCCATGCAAAAAAGCCCGACCGTTGCCGGTCGGGCTTCGACTTTGCGCCGATAACGCAAGGTAAGGCGTCAGGCCTGCTCGGCTTCGGCGGCCTCATCGGCCTCGGCAACGGCCTCGTCCTGGTCCTGGTACTCGTCTTCGTCCTCGTCATCGCGCAAGACGCTGAGGTCCTCGCCGCGCGCCTGGCGCTGGGCTTCCTCCGGGCTGCGGGCGACGTTGGCGCGGACCGACACCTCGACCTCCGGGTGGAGGGTGACCGGAACCTCATGGACGCCGATGGTCTTGATCGGGTGGTTGAGGACGATCTGGCGGCGCTCCACGGAGAAGCCCGCGGCGGTGAGCGCCTCGGCGATGTCGCGGGTCGACACCGAGCCGTAGAGGTGGCCGGTCTCGCCGGCCTGACGGACGAGCACGACTTCGGTGCCCTTGAGGCTCTCGCCGACCTTCGCCGCCTCGGACTTGAGTTCGAGGTTGCGGGCTTCGAGCTGCGCCTTCATCGAGTCGAAGCGGCTCTTGTTGTCCTTGGTCGCGCGCAGCGCCTTGCCCGAGGGCAGGAGGAAATTGCGGGCATAGCCGTCACGCACGCGGACGATTTCACCCATCTGGCCGAGCTTGGCGACGCGCTCAAGCAGGATGACTTCCATTTCAGTTCTCCATTCGATTCATCAATGCGGGAATATGGTGGTGTGTCAGATGTCGTTGGCCGCCGGTGGACGCCCCGGCGGCCCGCCGCGGCGGAAGCGGTGGCGAACCCCGAACAGCGTTTCGGCGAGACCGAGCAGGGCGAGGATCGCGAAGGGCCAGCCGAGGGCGAGGGCGGCGATCCACACGGTGGCGATCACCAGCGCCCGCCCGGCGGCGCCGCGGGTGATCCAGTGGATGACGGCGAGCCCGATGAAGGCGAACACCATGACCAGCGTGGACGCCAGAAGCTGCGCCAGCAGGCCGACGAAGCCCCCCGCCAGATTGGCGGCGATGAACGCGCCGACGAGCACAATTGCGGTGGGGCGCGGCACCGAGATCGTCGCGAGGTCCGGCCACGGGCGCATCAAGCGCCCGGAGACCCGGGCGGCATGGGCGGCGAGCCACAGATTGCCGATTTGGGTCACCATGGTCACCACGGCGGCGGCCGGCGGCATGACGAGGACCAGAAGGTCGATCATGCGCTCGACATCCGGGCCGCCGGTGCCCGCGCTCTCCTCGAACATCGCCTGGAAAAGCGCGCGCAGCGCCGCCTGGTAGCCTTCGACGCTGCCCGCCACCAGCGGAATCAGCGCCGCCACGGCGAGGCAGCCGAGAATGCCCGAGGCGAGGACGATACGCCCCACCGGGAACCATTCGAGCGGCGCGCCCGGCTGGGGCTCCCGCGCCATGAGGGCGAGATAGGCCAGCACATAGGCCGGCAGACCGACACCGGCGACATAGGCGAAGAGCAGTTCGACGCCGAAGAACACGCCGATGGCCGTTGCCGCTGCGGAGGCCGCGACCAGCGCCGAGACATGCGTCCAGCCGAGGCCGACAATGAGTACGGGCAGGGGGGCGAGATAGAACAGCGGGAGCGCAAGCGGGCTGCCCGTGGAGACGGTCCCCACCAGAAGAGCGGACGCCGCGCCGGCGCCGAGCGCTATGAGCCAGTTCTGTATCATCGACGCGCTGTCCCGCCCTTAGCGGTTAGGGGCGGATCATCGTCCGTCCCAGCCAAGGCCGCCGGAATGCCGGAGGCCTGTCGGAAAGTCGGTTCACGAGGCTTCCCCGGCCGTGGCCGGGGAAGAAACTCTTGCCCCGCATCCCCGGTCAGGGCCGGGGACGAAGGCGTCACACGATCAGCGGATCACGAAGGGCAGCAGGCCGAGGAAGCGCGCGCGCTTGATCGCCTGGGCCAGTTCGCGCTGCTTCTTGGCCGAGACGGCCGTGATGCGCGAGGGAACGATCTTGCCGCGCTCGGAAATGTAGCGCTGCAGCAGCCGCACGTCCTTGTAGTCGATCTTCGGCGCGTTGGCGCCGGAGAACGGGCAGGTCTTGCGACGGCGGAAGAAGGGGCGACGGGCGCCCGAGGAGTTCGCGGCTGCGCCGCCGGTGCCACCGAAAGCCATCACTCAGTCTCCACGTTGGCCGGAGCTTCTTCACGGTCGCGGCGCGGGCCGCGATCGCCACGATCACCACCACGGTCGCCGCCGAAGCTGCGCCCGCCGCCACCGAAGCCGCGGTCGCCGCCGAAGCCGCGGTCACCGAAGCCACGGTCGCCACGGTCGTCACGGTCGCGGTTCTGCAGGATGACCGACTGGCCTTCCTCGAGTTCCTCGACCCGGACGGTGAGGTAGCGCAGGATGTCCTCGTCGATGCGCATCTGGCGCTCCATCTCGGCCACGGCGGCCGGGGGGGCGGCGATGTTCATCAGCGAGAAATGCGCCTTGCGGTTCTTGCGGACGCGGTAGGTGAGCGTCTTCACGCCCCAGTACTCGGTCTTGGAGACCGAACCGCCATTCGCCTCGATCACGCCCTTGAAGCGTGTCGTGAGTTCCTCGACTTGCTGCGCCGTCACATCCTGGCGCGCGAGGAACACGTGCTCGTAAAGAGCCATGTTCATGCCTTTCCTTGTGCTCCGCACTATTGCGGCCATCGTCCCGACGCCGAGCCCTTCGAGCCCGGAAAGGCTCGAATATTCTCGAAGGCGGGGACACGGGACGACGCGAATCCTCGGATTCGCTGCCGCGCCGGGCAAAAAGCCATGCGCAACCGTCCGTTCAGCCCCCGGCCGGGACTGACAGTGCGCGGGCTTATACGCGAAAGACGCGGAAAATCAAGGCACGGCAGGCGAGGGAGGGGCGCACCGGCGGCCGTGGTTCCCGTCGGCACCGCGCGCCCCACACTCTATATACGCAGATCGCCCCCGCAAGGCTGCGGGCCGGACGGTTGGCTTTCAGAAAACGCGCGCCTGCCCACAGGGCTTTGGCGCTGCAACTTGACATGCAACGCAGGGCGTTGTTCCTGCGCCCGCCAATTCTCAGCGTATAGGTCAATCCAGCGTCATGAGCATCGCCTTCGTTTTCCCCGGCCAGGGCAGCCAGGCCGTCGGCATGGGCAAAGCCCTTGCCGACCAGTTCCCGGTTGCCCGCGCCGTGTTCGAGGAAGTCGATGCGGCGCTGGGCGAGAAGCTCTCCGCAGTGATGTGGGACGGGCCGATCGAGACGCTGACCCTCACCGCCAACACCCAGCCCGCGCTGATGGCGGCGTCGCTGGCGGCGCTGCGTGTTCTGGAAACCGAGGCGGGCCTCGATCTCGCGCGCGACGCCGCCTTCGTCGCCGGTCATTCGCTGGGCGAATATTCGGCGCTCGCCGCCGCAGGATCGCTCTCCATCGCCGATACGGCGCGCCTGCTGCGCCTGCGCGGCACGGCCATGCAGGCCGCGACCCCGGTGGGGACGGGCGCCATGGCTGCGATTCTCGGCCTCGACTTCGACAAGGTGGCCGCCGTCGCCGCCGAGGCGGCGCAGGGCGAGGTCTGCGATATCGCCAACGACAACGCCCCCGGCCAGGTCGTTGTCTCCGGACATGCCGCCGCCGTGGAGCGCGCCTGCGAGATCGCCAAGCGGGAAGGCGCCTCGCGCGCCATTCTGCTGACCGTGTCCGCTCCTTTCCATTGTAGCCTCATCGCCTCCGCCGCCGACGCCATGCGGGCGGCGCTGGCGGGTGTCGAGGTGCGGGCGCCGAAGGTGCCGCTGGTTGCCAATGTGACCGCCGCGCCCGTCAGTTCGCAGGACGAGATTCGGGCCCTGCTGGTGCGTCAGGTGACGAGCACGGTGCGCTGGCGCGAATCCGTTTCCTTCATGGCCGAGCAGGGCGTGACCCGGCTCGTCGAGGTGGGGACCGGCAAGGTGCTTGCCGGCCTCACCAAGCGTATCGCCCGTCAGGTGGCCGCGACCAGTGTCGGCGCCCCCGAGGACGTCGCCGCCTTCGCCGCGTCGCCGGCGCAGGCTTGAGACAGCAATTCAGGAGAATCCCATGTTCGATCTGACCGGGAAGACGGCGCTCGTCACCGGCGCCACGGGCGGGATCGGCGGATCCATCGCCAAGGCGTTGCACGCGCAGGGCGCGACGGTGGCGCTGTCAGGCACGCGCCGCGAGGTGCTGGAAGCGCTGGCCGCCGAGATGGGCGAGCGCACCCATGTGCTCCCCTGCGACCTCTCGAACATCGAGCAGGTGGAGCAACTGGTGCCGCAGGCCGAGGAGGCCATGGGCGAGCTGGACATTCTCGTCAACAATGCCGGCATCACCCGCGACGGCCTGTTCGTGCGCCTGACCGACGAGATGTGGGATACGGTGATCGCGGTGAATCTCACCGCCGGCTTCCGTCTCACCCGGGCCGCCGCCCGTTCCATGATGCGCCGGCGCACCGGCCGCATCATCGGCATCACCTCGGTGGTCGGGGTGACCGGCAATGCCGGCCAAGGCAATTACGCCGCCGCCAAGGCGGGCATGATCGGCATGTCCAAGGCGCTCGCCAAGGAAGTGGCGGCGCGCGGCGTGACGGTGAACTGCATCGCGCCGGGCTTCATCGCCACGCCGATGACCGATGTTCTGAACGACAAGCAGAAGCAGGCGATTCTCTCCGCCGTTCCGGCCGCGCGGCTGGGCTCGCCGGAGGACATCGCTGCCGCTGCCGTCTACCTCGCATCCGCCGAGGCCGGTTACGTCACCGGCCAGACGCTGCATGTGAATGGCGGAATGGCCATGATCTGACGAGGCCCACCAGAGCGCTGTTAACCCGCCCTTAACTGTGCTGGTTTTGGCGTTTGAAGTGTGCTAACAGCCGCCTCGGCTCACAGGGTCGAACACCGCAGTTCCATTGCGGAATCGTTCGGGACATCCTGTAATCGGGGCAAAAAAGCAGGCCGCCAAAGCCGCGTTCGCGCGGGGGCCAAATGGTACAACGTAGCAACCTCCGGATACGGACGAGGGTGAACCGATGAGCGATATTGCCGAGCGCGTGAAGAAGATTGTAGCCGAGCATCTGGGCGTCGAGCCCGAGAAGGTTACCGAGAATGCGAGCTTCATCGACGACCTCGGCGCGGACAGCCTCGACACGGTCGAGCTGGTCATGGCCTTTGAAGAAGCCTTCAACTGCGAGATCCCCGACGACGCCGCCGAGACGATCCTGACCGTCGGCGACGCGATCAACTTCCTGGAAAAGAACGCGGCCTGAGGGCTGCTCGCGCGCGCTGCGGCGGCTTGTCCGTCGCGGCGCCTACTGGTGTGACGTTTCCGGAGATATCGGATGAGGCGCGTCGTCGTTACCGGCCTCGGCATGGTGACGCCGCTCGGATGCGGTGTCGACATCACCTGGCAGCGTCTGCTTGCCGGACAAAGCGGAGCCCGTCGCGTCGAGAGCTTCGACGTTTCTGACCTGCCCGCCAAGATCGCCTGCCAGCTTCCGCGTGGCGATGGCACCGACGGCACCTTCAATCCCGACCAGTGGATGGAGCCGAAGGAGCAGCGCAAGGTCGACGATTTCATCGTCTATGCGATGGCCGCGGCGCGTCAGGCGCTCGACGATGCCGGCTGGCATCCGTCTTCCTATGAAGACCAGTGCGCCACTGGCGTCATGATCGGCTCCGGCATCGGCGGCCTCCAAGGCATCGCCGAAACCGCGCTGCTGATGCAGGAGCGCGGCCCGCGCCGCGTCTCGCCTTTCTTCATTCCCGGCCGCCTGATCAATCTTGCCGGTGGCTATGTCTCCATCGAGCACGGGCTCAAGGGGCCGAACCACGCGGTCGTCACCGCCTGTTCCACCGGTGCGCACGCCATTGGCGACGCGTCCCGTCTCGTCGCTTTCGGCGATGCAGACGTGATGGTGGCGGGCGGTACCGAATCCTCGATCAGCCGGCTGGGGCTGGCCGGCTTCGCCGCCTGCCGCGCGTTGTCGACGAGCTACAACGATACCCCCGAGAAGGCCTCGCGTCCCTATGACAAGGATCGCGACGGCTTCGTCATGGGCGAGGGGGCCGGCGTCGTCGTCGTCGAGGCGCTCGAGCATGCCCTGGCGCGCGGCGCCAAGATCTATGGCGAGATAGTCGGCTACGGCCTGTCGGGCGCTGCCTATCACATCACGGCGCCGTCCGAAGATGGCGACGGCGCTTTCCGCTGCATGAGCGCGGCGCTGAAGCGGGCGGGCATCACGCCAGCGGAGATCGATTACATCAACGCTCACGGCACGTCGACCATGGCCGACGAGATCGAGCTCGGCGCGGTGCAGCGGCTGCTCGGCAACAGTGCCGCCAAGGTGTCGATGTCGTCGACCAAGTCGGCGATCGGCCATCTTCTCGGCGCGGCCGGCGCGGTGGAGGCGATCTTCTCGCTGCTCGCCATTCGCGACCAGATCGCCCCGGCGACCATTAACCTCGACAATCCCTCGATCGACACGCCGATCGACCTCGTGCCGCACACGCCGCGCAAGCGCGAGATCGAGTATGCGCTGTCGAACTCCTTCGGGTTCGGCGGAACCAACGCTTCCGTCGTGTTCAAGCGTTACGCGAACTGAGCGAGGCCGGCAAACGCCGGGAAAGCGGTGCCCTAAGGTCGCTGCTTTCCCGCTTTCGCCATTTTTCCGGGTAGTCTGCCAGTGCGTTGCGCTGCCCGCGAACGCGAGGCGAGGCATCCGATGACCGATCCGACATCCCCGACGCCCCCCGGCGCTCCCGCCCCGACGCCCACGGGCAAGGTGCGCGACCCGCACAAGGCGTCGCGCCGCGCGAACCATCCGCTCATCGTCGCCGGCAGCATGGTGTTCACGCTGCTGCTCGTGGCGATCGTGCTCGGCGGCGGGGCGCTGTGGATCGGCAAGACACGCTATTACGCCCCCGGTCCCCTCGCCGAGGAAAAGGCGGTCATCGTGCCGAACGACTACGGCGTGATGGACATTGCCGATCTCCTGCTCAAGCAGGGTGTTATCGACGACAAATGGGTTTTCGTCGGAGCCGCCGTCGGCACTCGCGCTTCGGGCAAGCTCAAGGCGGGCGAATATGCGTTCGCCGCCGGATCCTCGATCCAGCAAGTTCTGAACACCATCGTCTCCGGCAAGGTGATCGAGTACGTCGTCACCATCCCGGAGGGGCTTACCAGCGACCAGATCGTCGAACGGGTGCTCGCCGTGGCGGAACTCTCCGGCAGCGTGCGTCAGGTGCCGCGCGAAGGCAGTCTGATGCCGGACACTTACAAGATCACCCGCGGCACCTCGCGCGAGGACCTGCTGCGCCGCATGACCCGCACCCAGGACGCGGCGCTCAAGGAAATCTGGGAGAAGCGCGATCCCGACCTGCCGCTGAAGTCGCCGCAGGAGCTGGTCATCCTCGCCTCCATCGTCGAGAAGGAGACGGGCGTTCCCGAGGAGCGGGCGGAGGTCGCCGCGGTGTTCGTCAACCGGCTCAACAAGAAGATGCGACTGCAGTCCGACCCGACGATCATCTATGGGCTGGTGCGCGGCAAAGGGCGGCTGGAGCGGCCGCTGAGCCGGACCGACATCACCACGCCGACGCCGTTCAACACCTACACCATTCCCGCCCTGCCGCCGGGGCCGATCGGCAATCCGGGCCGGGCCTCGCTGGAAGCGACCGCGCGTCCCGCCAAGAGCGACAATCTCTACTTCGTCGCCGACGGCACGGGCGGCCATGCCTTTGCGCCGACGCTGGACCAGCACAACAAGAACGTCGCGCGCTGGCGCCAGATCGAGCGCGAGCGCAAGGTCGATCCGGCGGCGCAGCCGGCCGGGACCTCCGGCACCACGGGCGCCACCCCCGTCGACTGAGTCCAATGACAGGCCGCGGCCGGCTTGAGGCCGGCGGCGCCCGCCGTTATGGTCCGCCCGCCGTCGCGGGACGGGCAGGGGGAATGGCATGACGCTGGCCAGCATGACGGGTTTCGCGCGCGCGCAGGGCACAAGCGGTGCGTGGAGCTGGGTCTGGGAGCTGAAATCCGTCAACGGCAAAGGCCTCGACGTCCGCCTGCGGCTGCCCGGCGGCTGGGAAGGGCTGGAGAACGGCCTGCGGCAGAGCGCGGCGCGCGTGCTCTCGCGGGGCAATGTGAACGGCAATCTCTCGCTCACCCGGTCGGACCCCGAGGTCAGCGTGCGGGTCAATGAGCCCGTGCTGCGGTCCATCGCGCAGTCGGTGCGTCGCGTCGCCGAGGATCTCGGTGCGCCCCCAGTGCAATTGGAGAGCCTTCTCGGCCTCAAGGGCGTCCTCGAGATCAGCGAGGCTCAGGAGAGCGATGCGGCGCGCGCAGCGCTTGAGGCGGCGCTCCTCGGCGGCTTCGAGCAGGCGCTGGCCGATCTCGCCGCGATGCGGGCGCAGGAGGGGACCGCGCTGGCTGTCGTACTTGGGGAGCGGCTCGACGCCATTGCGGGGCTCACCGCCGCCGCCGAGGCCAATCCCGCCCGCCGGCCGGAGGCGATCCGCGCCAAGCTGGCCGATCAGATTCGGGTGTTGATGGACACGGGCGCGAATTTCGATCCGGACCGCCTGCATCAGGAGGCGCTGATGATCGCCTCCAAGGTCGATGTGCGTGAGGAACTGGACCGGCTGGTGACCCATGTCGCGGCGGCACGCGCCATGCTGGCGGAGGGGGGCGCCATCGGGCGCCGGCTCGATTTCCTCGCGCAGGAGTTCAACCGCGAGACCAACACGCTCTGTTCCAAGGCCAATGACGTGTCCCTGACCGCAATCGGTCTGGAGCTGAAGGGCGTGGTCGAGCAGTTCCGCGAACAGGTTCAGAATATCGAGTGAGGGACAGGTGAGCGACACCAACGAGAACGCCGCGAGCCCTGGCGCCGCCATTGGCGGCCGGCGGGGGCTTATGCTGATCCTTTCCTCTCCTTCGGGCGCGGGAAAGTCGACGCTCGCCCGCCTGCTGCTGGAGCAGAATCCCGACATTTATCTCTCGGTCTCCGTGACGACCCGGGGACGGCGCCCGAGCGAAGTGGAGGGCGTTCACTATCACTTTCTCACCCGCGAACGTTTCGAGCGGCTGCGCGACGCTGGCGATCTTCTCGAATGGGCGGAGGTGCACGGCAATTTCTACGGTACGCCGCGCGAGCCGGTGGAGGCGGCGCTGTCGGCGGGCCGGGACGTACTGTTCGACATCGACTACCAAGGCGCCGAGCAGCTCTACGAGAAGATGCGCCAGGACATTGTCGGCGTGTTCATCCTGCCGCCCTCGGCGGCGGAGCTGAAGACCCGGCTCGAGCGACGGGCCGAGGACGCTTCGGGCGTCATCGAGAAGCGTCTGCGCAACGCCCGCACCGAGATCGCCCACTGGCGCGACTACAATTACGTGCTGGTGAATGCCGACCTGAATTCGACCTTCGCCAATCTGCGCAACATTCTGCTCGCCGAGCGCCTGCGCCGCGAACGCCAACCCGGCTTGGAGCCGGTGATCGAGCGGCTGGACCGCGAACTGGCGGAACTGGTGGAATAGCCGTCCGCCGCCGTTCCGGCGGCGGCTCGGCTCACTCCTTGGTGGCCTGCCGCATCGCAATCCAGGCATTGGCGAGGGCGACGAAGCCCTCCACGCTCACCCGCTCGGCCCGCTCGGTCGGGGCGATGCCCGCGGCTTCCAGAAGGGCGGCGCTGTCCACGCCGAGGCTCTTCAGGCTCTGCCGCAGCATCTTCCGGCGCTGGCCGAAGCCGGCCTCGGTGACGCGTTCCAGCGCTTTCAGCGAGCAGGGCAGGGGCACCGGCCGCGGCACGATATGGACGACCGACGAGGTCACCTTCGGTGGCGGCACGAAGGCCGAAGGCGGGACGTCGAAGGCGATGTACGCCTGCGCCCGCCAGCCGGTGAGCACGGCGAGGCGGCCGTAATGGTCGTCTCCCGGCGCGGCGACGATGCGCTCGGCGACCTCGCGCTGGAACATCAGCGTCAGGCTCTCGTACCACGGGGGCCACGGGTCGGCCGACAGCCAGCCGACGAGCAGCGGCGTTCCGACATTATAGGGCAGGTTGGCGATGATGCGGACCCGCTCACCCGT
Organism: Pseudomonadota bacterium; assembly: GCA_023434095.1. GTDB lineage: Bacteria > Pseudomonadota > Alphaproteobacteria > Rhizobiales > Xanthobacteraceae > Ancylobacter. Next base: position 15,420 of record JAEYTJ010000037.1, read on the forward strand.
TCCGGCGAGGGCGGCGTGGTCCAGCTTCAGCGCATCGCCTTCCACGACTTGAAGCACGCCGGGATAATGCGCCGCGACCTCTCCGAGCGCGGCGATGCAGCGCGCGTCCCGCTCGATGGCGATGACCTTGCGTGGGCCTAGCGCCAGAATGGCACGCGTGAGGCCGCCGGGGCCGGGTCCGACCTCGACCACGGTCACGCCCTCTAGCGTATCGCCGCTGCGGGCGATCGAGGTGCGCGCGATCTTCGAGGTCAGATTGAGGT
>JAEYTJ010000049.1 GCA_023434095.1 Pseudomonadota bacterium
GAACTGCTCGCGCTCTATGCGCGCGCCGGTTTCACGCGCGTCGAGCCGCCGGTGCTCCAGCCCGCCGATGCCTTTCTCGACCTGTCGGGCGAGGAGATGCGGCGCACCATGTTCATCACCATGGACCCGGAAGGGCGCGAACTGTGCCTGCGCCCGGACCTGACCCTGCCGGTGTGCCGCCATTACATCGCGGAAGGCGCCGCCCAGCCGCGCGATTTCGCCTATCTCGGCCCGGTGTTCCGCTCCGATGTGGCGGGCGGCGAGCTGCTGCAGGCCGGCGTCGAATCCCTCGGCCGGCATGACCGCGAGGCGGCGGATGCCGATGTGCTGGCGCTGGGGCTGGAGACGGCGGCGCTGTGGGGGGTGATCGACCCCACCATCCGGCTCGGCGATGCCGGCCTGTTCGCCACGCTGCTCGACGCGCTGAACCTGCCGCCCGTCTGGCGGCGGCGGCTGATCAAGGATTTCGCCCGCTCCGGCGATCTCGGCGCTGACCTCGCGCTGCTGAAGCAGCGCCCCGAGGCCGGCGGCGTCACCGCCCATGCCGGCGTGCTCTCGGCGCTGGCAGGCTCCGACCCGGCGGCGGCGCGGGCGCTGGTGACGGATTTGCTCTCCATCGCCGGCATCTCCACCGTCGGCGGGCGTTCCGTGTCGGAAATCGCCGAGCGCTTTCTGGAGCAGGCGGCGCCCGGCGATGCCGAGGGCCTGTCACCGGAGAAGGTCGCGGTGATCGAGCGCTATCTCGCCATTGCCGGCACGCCCGACCAGGCGGCGGCGCGGCTGCGGGCGCTGGCGGAGGAGGCGGGCCTGGAGCTGGACGGCGCGCTCGACGCCTTCGAGACCCGCACCCATTTCATCGCCGCGCAGGGCATCGAGCCCGAGCGCCTGTCCTTCGCCACCGCCTTCGGCCGGCCGCTGGATTACTACTCCGGCATGGTGTTCGAGCTGCACGAGAACGGGGCGGGTGCGCCGCTGGTGGCCGGCGGGCGGTATGACGGGCTGCTCGGCCGGCTCGGCGCCGGGGAACCCATTCCCGCCGTCGGCTTCGCCGTCTGGCTCGGCCGGCTCGACGCCGTGGAGGCCTGCCGATGAGTGCGCTGACCGTTGCCGTGCCGTCCAAGGGCCGGCTGCAGGAAAACGCCACCGGTTTCTTCGCCCGCGCCGGCATGTCGCTGACCCAGTCGCGCGGGGTGCGCGACTATCGCGGCACGCTGACCGGGGTGGAGGGGGTGGAGGTCGCCTATCTCTCGGCGTCCGAGATCGCCAGCCAGCTGGCCGCCGGGGCCGTGCATCTCGGCGTCACCGGCGAGGATTTGGTGCGCGAGAGCATTCCCGACGCCGATTCCAAGGTGCTGCTGGTGGAAGGCCTCGGCTTCGGCCACGCCAATGTGGTGGTGGCGGTGCCGCAGGCCTGGATCGACGTGCGCACCATGCGCGACCTCGACGACGTGGCCACGCATTTCCACGCCACGCGCGGGCGCCGGGTGCGGGTGGCGACCAAGTATCTCAACCTCACGCGCGGCTTCTTCGCGCGCCACGGCATTGTCGACTACCGCATCGTCGAGAGCCTCGGGGCCACCGAGGGCACGCCGGCGGCGGGGACGGCGGAGCTGATCGTCGACATCACCACGACCGGCTCGACGCTGGCGGCGAACGCGCTGAAGGTGGTGGAGGACGGGGTGATGCTGCGCTCCGAGGCCAATCTGGTCGCCTCGCTCAACGCGGACTGGAACCCGGCCGCGAAGGCGGCGGCGCGGGCGCTGCTCGACCGGGTGACGGCGGCCAAGCGCGCCGCCACCATGCGCGAGGTGAAGACGCGCTTTGCCGCCTGCGACGCCGGCGTGGTGCAGGAGGCGGTGCGCCGCTTCCGCGCGGTGGCGCCCTTCGGCGCGCCGACCTCCTCCGGCATGGTGACGCTGCACTGCCCGCCGGACACGCTGCACGCGCTCGCGGTGTTCTTGCGCGAACAGGGTGCGGCGACCGTCTCGGTCGGCCCGCTCGACTATGTGTTCGCCGCCGAGAACCCGCTTTACGCCAAGCTGGAAGAGCGGATCGGGTAGGGTCTCCGCGGCGCGGGCCTTGCGTGTCGGGGCTGCGTGCCGGGCCTTGCGTGCTTCGAGGCTCGCTTGCGCTCGCACCTCAGCATGACGACGGTGCGCTCTGGTTGCGTCATCCTGAGGTGCCCGGGCGCAGCCCGGGCCTCGAAGGGCGCAGGCGGCGTGGGACCGAGGGGACTTCCCGGGATAGCAACCCGTGTCCCGGCCCGGCGGAGCGCCGCGCCGGGACCCAGCGCAAGACGCTTCTGCCGTCTGTGTCGCGGAGACTTAGGCGCTGCGCGGGATTTCTTCTGGGTCCCGGATCGGCGCCGTGCTGCGCACGGCTGGTCCGGGATACGGCTCAGCCCTGCGCCGCCCGCGCGTCCTCTTCAGCGTCCAGCGGCAGCGCAAACGCCGCCGCTTCGCCGATGGCATGGCCGAACAGGATGAGGCAGGGGCCGGTGGCGCCGTCCGCAACGGCGGCTTCCAGCGCTGCCTGCAGCGTGCCGACGGTGGCGGGGACCTGCCGCTCTTCCGGCCGTGTGGCGGAGAACAGGGCGATGGCCGGCGTCGCCGGATCGAGCCCGGCCGCCATCGCCTTGCCGGCCAGCTCGCCCCAGGTGCGCTGGGGCATATACACCACCGTGGTGGCGGCGGGATCGGCCAGCGCTGCCCAGTCGAGGTCGCGCGGCAGCTTGCCGTCGCGCGCATGGGCGGTGACGAATTGCAGCCGTCGTGCATGGTTGCGATGGGTGAGCGAGGTGGCGAGCCGGCTCGCTGCGCCCTGCGCGGCGGTGATGCCGGGCACTACTTCCACCGGCAGGCCGGCCTGCCGCGCGGCGGCGATCTCCTCGCCGGCGCGGCCGAACACCATGGGGTCGCCGCCCTTGAGCCGCACCACGCGCTTGCCCTGCTTCGCCAGCGAGACCATCAGCGCGTTGATGTCGTCCTGCTTGCAGGAGGCCTTGTAGCCGGTCTTGCCGACCAGCATCTTGCGGGCCTCGCGGCGGGCGACGTCCAGCACTGCCGGGGAGACGAGATCGTCATAGAGCACGACATCGGCCGATTGCAGCACGCGCACGGCCTTCAAGGTGAGCAGTTCCGGGTCGCCCGGGCCGGCGCCAACCAGCGCCACCGAGCCGCGCGGCGCGTCGCTGCGCTCGATTTCGGCGCGTCCGAGCAGGCCGTCGCGCAGCGCCTCCGAGGGCTCGGCTTCCGGCGTTTCCAGCGCGGCTTCGGTGAAGCGCTCCCAGAAGCGACGGCGGCCCTGATAGGAGAGGGCGAGGGCGGCGACGGACGGGCGCCAATTGCGCGCGGCCTCGGCCCAGCGCTTGAAGCCCTGCGGGATGACCGCCTCTATCTTCGCCCGCACCGCCTGCCCGAAGACCGGCGCGGCGCCGTCGGTGGAGATGCCGACCACCAGAGGCGAGCGGTTGACGATGGCGCCGAAGGCGAAATCGCAGAAGGCCGGCTTGTCGACCACATTGACCGGCACGCCGGCCGCACGGGCGGCTTCGGCGAAATGCGCGCCTTCCGCGTCCTCCTCGATGGCGCCGATGGCGAGCGCGGCGCCGTCAAGATCGGCCGCCGTCCAGTCGCGGGCGATGAGCGTGAGCGGGCCGTCGGGCGGTGCGGCGGCAAGCTCGACGAGGTCGTCGCAGAAGGCGGGGGCGAACACGTCCACCCGTGCTCCGGCGGCGGAGAGCAGCTCTGCCTTCCACGCCGCCGCCTCCGTGCCGCCGGCCAGCACGACACGGCGGCCGGCGAGGGCGAAGAACACCGGCAGGCGCGCCAGCGCCGACATGCGCGCAGCGGCGCGGCGGGCGCGGCGCTCGCCGGGGGGCGTGGGGGTGGCGGAATCGGTCATCGCGGCGGTCGTCCGTAACGGGTCTTCGGACTTATCACACAAAAATATCGTCTATTGAAGTCAATGGACGAAAATTTCGCGGAAAATGTCAGTGCGCCTTCTCCGACAGGCGGTCGGTCCAGGCGAGGACCACGCCGGACAGCACGAACACGACATGGATGATGACCAGCCACATCAGCTGCTTTTCATCCACGCCGCGGTCGAGATTCATGAAGGCTTTCAAGAGCGCGATGGCGGAGATGGCGACGATGGAGGCCAGCAGCTTCTGCTTGAGGCCGGCGAAATCCACCTTCGTCATCCATTCCGGCCACGCCGCATGGCCGGAGCCGTCGATCTTGGCGACGAAGTTCTCATAGCCGGAGAAGATGACGATGATGACCAGAGAGCCGGTGAAGGTGAGATCCACCAGCGCCAATATGCCGAGGATGGTGTCGCTCTCGTCGAACTGCGTGGCGTGGGTGACGAAGTGGAACAGCTCGACGCCGAATTTGTAGAGCAGCACCGCCAGAGCGATCACCAGCCCGAGATAGAACGGCGCCATGATCCAGCGACTGAGAAGAATGGTGCGTTCGATGAGCTTGTCCATGCGTCCGTCGCCTTGAGCTGACCCCGCCTCTCGCGGATGCGAGAGGGGTGCCACGGCGCCGCGACGGCGGCAAGGGGGCGTGACGCAGGGGCCGCGTGCACCCCTCGCAGGGGAGCGGCAACGCCCCGCGCGGCCTCAGTTCGCCGTCACCTTCTGGTAGGTGTTCTTCAGTTCGTCCTGAATGACGATGGCGGTGCCTTTGGCGGCGAGCAGCAGGTCCTGCTGCGGCGTGCGGGTGCCGTAGCTCCAGCCCGCCGGCGGCTTGAGCCGGCTGCCGAGGCCGGGCAGGTCGGCATAGCTCAGCGCGGGATCGACGATCTGGGCGTAGGACTGCATCACATAGACCGCGCCGTCCGGGGCGGTGAGCTGGAAGACCGGCTTGCCGGCGTCGAAGCGGTAGGTGGTCTCGCGGTCGATGGTCTGCTCGGTATAGGACGGGCCCATCGCCTGATGCAGCGACAGCGACACCTCGGCCCGCTTGGCGAAGACGATGCCGCCGACGGTGATGATCTCCCCGGTCTTGGTGTCGCCGGAGGCGGTGATGCCGTCCATGATGAAATGGCGCGGGCCGTTCATGACCACGGCGAGCGTGTCGAACTGCCGGAGCAGGTCGCGCCGGGTCAGCGCGTCCCATTTGTCGGCGGGGCAGTCGTCGAAGCCGAGCGTGTTGAACACGGAGGCAAGCAGGCCCTCCCGGGTGACATGCACCGCCACCAGCTCGCAATAGCGCGCATCGCGCAGCACGGAAGGCAGCTTCGGCGTCGGTTCCGCCGGCTGCTGCGCCAGCGCGGCGCCGCCGGCCAGCGGCAGCAGGAGGGCGAGGAGGGCGGAGCGGGCGGTCGTCGGGAGCCGGGCGAACATGGGACATCCTCGGTCGGTGCGGATGCGCGGCACGCTACCGCCACCTACCGGCCGGGCGGAAGACGCGCCGGCGATGCGACCAAGAATAGACGGGCCGGGCCGTCGGGCGACCGGGCGAGAGGCACGGCGGGCGGGCCCGCCGCGCCCCGGTGCGTCAGGCGCCGACGCCGGTGCCGATGGGGCAGGAGACGCCGGTGCCGCCGAGCCCGCAATAGCCGTTCGGGTTCTTGGCGAGGTACTGCTGGTGGTAGTCCTCGGCAAAGTAGAAATGCGGGGCGTCGACGATCTCGGTGGTGATGGCGGGGAAGCCCTTGGCCTTCAGCGCCACGTCATAGGCGGCCTTGCTCGCCTCGGCCTGCGCCCGCTGCTCCGGCGAGGTCGCGTAGATGCCGGAACGGTAGGTGGTGCCGACGTCGTTGCCCTGGCGCATGCCCTGGGTCGGGTCGTGGCTCTCCCAGAACAGCTTGAGCAGCTGCGCGTAGCTCACCTTCGCGGGGTCGTAGACCACCAGCACCGCCTCGGCATGGCCGGTGAGGCCGGTGCAGGTC
>JAEYTJ010000089.1 GCA_023434095.1 Pseudomonadota bacterium
GGAGCATGGACCATGGCGGAAAACCTTCGCGCGGGTGCGGCAAGGGGCCGGCCCGGCCGGCCCGGGGCGGATCAGTCGGACATCTCGCGCCACATGTAGAGCGCGGTCTTTGCAAGGAAGATAAGGCCCGTGACGACGGTCCCGATCATGAGCGCCAGGCCGAGATAGCTCCAGAACGTGGCATCATAGGCCGGCAGCCAGCTCAGCCAGGAGACCGTCTGGCGCAGCATGCGCAGATGCGGTTCCACCCAATAGAGGCTGAAGGCGAAAAAGCCGCAGAGGAAGAGATACTTCAGCATGGCACCGCCATCCTTGCCGCTTCCCGCAGCGCCGGCAAGGCTCAGGCTCCGGTGGAAGGCTTCGGCGCCGTCGTGGCCTGCGCGGCATGCCCACGCCCGTAGAGCGTCATCGCCCGCCGCTCGAAGCTGCGGACCATCAGCCGCACGGCTTCATTGAACACCACGCCGATGACGGCCTGGAGCAGGGCACTGCGGAACTCGAAATCGACAAAGAAGTCGACCTCGGTGCCGCCCTGCACCGGCGTAAATTTCCAGGTGTTGTTCAGGTAGCGGAAAGGACCGTTCTCGTATCTCACCCGCACTTCATGCGGACGCTCGAGCTGCACGCGGGAGCGGAAGGTCTCCCGGAACAGCTTGAAGCCAATGGTCAGGTCCGCCACCAGCTCGGTTTCCGTCTGGCTGATGACGCGGGCACCCACGCACCAGGGCAGGAACTCCGGGTAGCGGCGCACATCCGCCACCAGGTCGAACAACTGCTCCGGCGTATAGCGCAGGATGCGCTTCTCGGCATGCGTTGGCATCAGGCCGCGCTGATCCGGGTGGCGGCCAGCAGCTTGGCATTCCGCGCATCGCGCAGCGCCGCGAAATCCCGGTCCGCGTGGTAGGAGGAGCGGGTGAGAGGCGTGGCGGAGACCAGCAGGAAGCCCTTGCCGCGCGCCAGCCGTGCGTAATCCTCGAATTCCGAGGGCTCGACGAAGCGGTCCACGGCGGCGTGCTTCACCGTCGGCTGCAGGTACTGGCCGATTGTCAGGAAGTCGATATCGGCACTGCGCATGTCATCCATCACCTGCAGCACCTCGATCTTCTCCTCTCCCAGGCCCACCATCAGGCCGGACTTGGTGAAGATGGACGGGTCCAGCTCCTTCACCCTCTGCAGCAGACGCAGCGAGTGGAAGTAGCGCGCGCCCGGCCGCACCTTCAGATAGAGCGAGGGCACGCATTCCAGATTGTGGTTGAACACGTCCGGCCGTGCCGCCACCACCACTTCCAGCGCACTGTCCTTGCGCAGGAAATCGGGGGTGAGGATTTCGATCGTGGTCTTCGGGCTGGTGGCGCGGATGGCGCGGATGGTGCGGGCGAAATGCGCGGCACCGCCGTCGTCGAGGTCGTCCCGGTCCACAGAGGTGACGACCACATGCTCCAGCCCCAGCCGGGCGACGGCGTCCGCCACCTTCTGCGGCTCGTCACGGTCCAGCGGGCCGGGCATCCCGGTGCGCACATTGCAGAAGGCACAGGCGCGCGTGCAGGTGTCGCCCATGATCATGAAGGTGGCGTGCTTCTTCTGCCAGCACTCGCCGATATTGGGGCAGCTCGCCTCCTCGCACACCGTGACGAGCCCGTTGGCGCGGACGATGTCGGCCGTCTCCTGCCAGCCGGGCGTGCCGGGCGCGCGCACGCGGATCCAGTCCGGCTTCTTCAGCACGGGCGTTTCCGCCCGCCGCGCCTTTTCGGGGTGGCGGGGCTTTTCGAGTGCGCGGTTCAGTGTGTTGAGAACGACGACCATTGGTGTTCCGCTGGCTGCATTCGGGAGGCGCGGCACGGGCCGCCTCCCCCACAGTTAACCCTCGCGGCGCGGGGGCGAAAGGGGGCGGCGCAGGCAACCGCCCCGTGCCGGGCGCATGGCGGGGGACGTGTGCCCCTCAGCGCCCGCGAATCTTCCGCCACAGGAAGAGCACGATGATCGCGCCGACCGTGGCGGCGATCAGGGTGCGGAAGAAGCCGAAGACCGGGATCGCCGCCATCTCGGCGAGGTACTTGCCGAGAAACGCGCCGATCAGGCCGAAGAACAGATTGGCGAACAGCCCGTGGTCGCTGTCCGTCACCTTCTCGGCGATGTAGCCGGCGAGAAGGCCGATGACGATCATCGCGAACCAGCCGACGCCGGGCTGGTTCAAGGCCGCATAGGTATCCGCTTCCATGGCAGGCTCCCGCCCCCGGGCCGCACGGCCCGATCAGATATGAATGGCGCGCCCATACGCGCTGAGCACGCTCTCATGCATCGTTTCAGAAACCGTGGGGTGCGGGAAGACCGCGTTGATCAGCTCTTCCTCGGTGGTTTCCAGATTCATCGCCAGCACGAAGCCCTGGATGAGCTCGGTGACCTCCGCGCCGACCAGATGCGCGCCGAGCAGGCGGCCGGTCTTGGCGTCGAAGATCGTTTTCACCAGCCCGTCCGGCTCGCCCAGCGCCACGGCCTTGCCATTGCCGATGAAGGGGAAGCGGCCGACCTTGATCTCAAAGCCGGCTTCCTTCGCCTTCTTCTCGGTGAGGCCGACGGAGGCGATCTGCGGCATGCAATAGGTGCAGCCGGGGATCATCAGCTTGTCCATCGCATGGGCGTGCTTGCCGGCGATGGCCTCTGCCGCGATCACGCCTTCATGTTCCGCCTTGTGGGCGAGCATGGGCGGGCCGGCGACGTCGCCAATGGCCCACACGCCCGGCACATTGGTGCGGCACAGGCCGTCGACCACCACGCAGCCGCGATCGGTCTTCACGCCCACCGCTTCGAGGCCGAGATTCTCGATATTGCCGACCACGCCGACGGCGGAAATCAGCCGCTCGGCGGTGAGGGTCTGCACCTTGCCATCGGCAGTCTCGACGGTGGCGGTCACGCTGTCCGCGCCCTTCACCACCTTCGACACCTTGGCGCCGGTGAGAATCTTGATGCCCTGCTTCTCGAAGCGCTTGCGGGCGTGCTCGGCGATCTCCTCGTCCTCGACGGGAAGGATCTGCGGCAGCAGCTCGACGATGGTCACGTCCGAGCCCATCGCCTTGTAGAAGGTGGCGAATTCGACGCCGATGGCGCCGGAGCCCATGATCAGCAGCGACTTCGGCACGCTCGCCGGGGCCAGCGCCTCGAAATAGGTCCAGACCAGCTTCTTGTCCGGCTCGATACCCGGCAGGGCGCGCGGGCGGGCGCCGGTGGCGATGACGATGTTCTTGGCCGTGTAGTCGCCCGCCGCCAGCGCGCCCTTCGGCGCCGGCTCGGCGGAGGCGGCCACCGTCACCTTGCCGGGCGCGGTGAGGGTCGCCTGACCCCAGATCACGTCGACCTTGTTCTTCTTCAGGAGGAAGCCGACGCCATTGCTCATCTGCGCCGCGATGCCGCGCGAGCGCTTGACCACGCCGGCAATGTCCACGCCGAACTTCTCGGCGACGAGGCCGTAATCCTTGGCGTGCTCGATATAGTGGAAGATCTCGGCCGAGCGCAGCAGCGCCTTGGCCGGGATGCAGCCCCAGTTCGGGCAGATGCCGCCAATATGGGTGCGCTCGACGACGCCGACCTTGAGGCCGAGCTGCGCCGCGCGGATGGCGCCGACATAGCCGCCGGGGCCGGAGCCGATGAAGAGGACGTCGTAGTTGTTCGCCATGATCGTTCCTCAGACCAGCATCGACATCGGCTTTTCGATGATCGCCTTGAACGCGCCGATCAGCTGCGCGCCCATGGCGCCGTCCATCACCCGGTGGTCGCAGGAGATGGTGACGGTCATCACGGTGGCGACGGCCAGCTCGCCCTTCTTCACCACCGCCCGCTGTTCGCTGGCGCCCACCGCGAGGATGGTCGCGTGCGGGGGGTTGATGATGGCGGTGAAGTCCTTGATGCCGAACATGCCGAGGTTGGAGATCGCCGACGAACCGCCCTGATATTCGTGTGGCATCAGCTTCTTGTTGCGCGCGCGTGCGGCGAAGTCGCGGGTCTCGTTGGAGATCGTCGACAGCGTCTTGGTCTCTGCCTTGCGGATGATCGGGGTCAGCAGGCCCTTGCCGCCATCGATCGCCACCGCGACGCCGATGTCGGAGTGCTTGAGCTTGAGATAGCGGTCGCCGCCCCACACCATGTTGGCATCCGGCACCTGCTGGAAGGCGAGCGCATAGGCCTTGATGACGAAGTCGTTGACCGACAGCTTGTAGGCGGCCTTGCCATCCTTCTCCGGCGCCGCCTTGTTCAACTCCTCGCGGAGCTTGAGCAGCGCGTCGACGTCGCAGTCGACGGTGAGGTAGAAGGTGGGCACGGTCTGCCGCGCCTCGGTCATGCGCTGGGCGATGACGCGGCGCATGGCGTCGAGCGGCACCTCCTCATAGGTACCGGCCTCGTAGAAGGTCTTCAGCTGCTCCAGAAGCGCGCTGTTGGACACCGGCGCCGGCGCGGCGGCCGGGGCGGCAGCGGGAGCCGAGGCAGCGGCGGCGGGCGCCTTGGCGGCGCCACCGGCGGGAGCGGCCTCGAC
>JAEYTJ010000157.1 GCA_023434095.1 Pseudomonadota bacterium
GGCCAGCGCCTCGCGCAGCAGGCCGAGCCAGGGCGCGTCCGCCGGGGACTGCGCGGCCAGCGCGCTCCAGCGCGCCGCCGCCTGCTCCTTCCGGCCGTCCTGCTCGGCGGCGAGGCCGAGGAAATACTGGGCCTTGGGGTCCTGCGGATCGGCGGCGAGCGCCGCCTCGAACGCCGCCTTCGCCTCCGCCGTCACCACCCCGCCCGCCTGCGCGGTCAGCGCCTCGCCAAGCCCGGTCTCCCGCTGGGCGCTGGGGCCGAGCAGGCGGATGGCGTTGGCCCAGGCGCGGGCGGCGTCGTCGAGCCGGCCGATGCGGGCATAGATCGGCGCCACCACCTCATAGCCCCGCCCGTCATTCGGGTTTGCTTCGAGATGGCTTTCCACCTTGCGGATAAGGATGGCGATGTCGGAGGGGTTGGGCTGGGCTTCCAGCCGCTGCGCCAGCGGTTGCGGCGGGTAGAGCGGCGAGCCGAGAGAGAGATAGAGCCCGCCGGCCATCAGCGGGACACCGACGAGCGCCACCACGGCGACGACCCGACGACGGCGGCCCTCGCCGGAGGACGCGCCTTCGCTGGCGCGCTCGGCGGTGGCGCGCAGGATGCGCCGCGCCACTTCGGTGCGGGCGGCCTCGCCCTCGGCGGGGGCGATCAGGCCGGCCGCGCGGTCGCGCTCGATTTCCGCCAGCTGGTCGCGATAGACGGCGAGATCGGCCTCGGCGGTGCTGGCGGCGGGCGCCGCCGCGCCGGTGCGCAACGGCCAGAGCACCGCCAGAATGGCGGCGCCGGTCATCAGCGAGAAGGCGATCCACAGCAACATTAGTTTTCCTCTAATGCGCTGAGGTAGCCGACCCGAGGCCCGGCGCCAATCCGTAACACCCTCAGTCGGATCGCCGCAGGCTCACAGTCCCGCGAGGGTGCGTGCCCGGCGACCCGTGCCTGCGTCACCCCGCCGCGCGGCTCAGCCGGCCACCGGCGACCAGGTGCCGTCCGGGTTGCGGCAGGCGGTGCCGCGCGCCGTCTGCGGCTGGCCGTTGATGTAGATGGTGTGGGTGAACTCGCGGCACTTGGGCGAACCGCCGCGCGCATAGGCCGGGCCGGGGACGATGGTGCCATAGGAACCGCTGTCGCCGCGCCAGCTCACCGGCGCGCCGGGATTGCCATATTCCAGCGCCTGCATCTCCGCCTGCTGCGCCCGCTGCCGGTCGGCCTGGTCGAGCGCATTGCCGATTGAACCGCCGATCAGGCCACCCACCGCCGCGCCGACCAGCGTGCTGGCGGTGTTGTGCCCGACAACCTGGCCGATGATGCCGCCCGCCACCGCGCCGACGGCCGCGCCGCCGACAGTGTTCGGGTTCTCCTGCGCGGTGCTGCACCCCGCGAGGGCGCCGGCGACAAGGCCCACGGCGACGAATTGGTATGCGCGCATGAAAATCTATCCTCCAGCTCAGGCACGGCGCCTATCGCACCAAGGAAGAGAGGAATAGGGCGAAAGCGCGGCCCCGTCACCCCTTTCGCCCGGTCAGGCCGCCGGCAGCCGCACGACGCAACGCAAGCCCCCGAAGGGGGAACGGTCGAGGGTGAGGCGCCCTCCATAGAGCCCGACCAGCTCGGCGACGATGGACAGGCCGAGCCCGGAGCCCGGCTGCGTCTCGTCCAGCCGCTTGCCGCGCTTGAGCGCCTCCTTCTGCTGCTCCGGCGTCAGCCCGGGGCCGTCATCGTCGATGGTGATATCGAAATAGTCGCGCTCGCCGGCCGCGCCCGGCACCGCCGCCACCGTGATCTCCACCAGCGTGCGCGCCCATTTGCAGCCATTGTCGACGAGATTGCCGAGGATCTCCTCGAGGTCCTGCCGCTCGCCGCGAAAGCGCAGGCCGTCCGCCACCTCCGCCTCCACCGCCACGCCCTTGGCGCGGTAGACCTTGGCGAGCGTCGCGGCGATGCGTTCGACGATGGGCGTCACCTCCTCCACCGTGGTGACGACGGAAGCGCGCGCCGCCATCCGCGCCCGTTCCAGATGGTGCGCCACCTGGTCCTTCATGATCTGCGCCTGCTCGGTCACCTTCACGGCGAGCCCGGCCTCGCTGCCCCCGCCGCGCGCCGCCTCGTTCTGCAGCACGGAAATCGGCGTCTTCAGCGCATGGGCGAGGTTGCCCACATGGGTGCGGGCGCGCTCGACGATCTCGCGATTGGTGTCGATCAGCGCGTTGACCTCCGCCGCCAGCGGCGCGATCTCGACGGGGTAGTCGCCTTCGATGCGGTCGGCGCGGCCGGTGCGCACCTCGTGCAGCGCGGCGAGCATGCGCTTGAGCGGGCGCAGGCCGAACAGCACCTGGAACACCAGCGTGAGGAGGAACGCCCCGCCGAGAATCGCCAGCGTCAACGCCAGCGCCTGGTCGAAGCCGGCGACCTCCTCCTCGATCTCGCCGGCATCCGCCGCCACCGCCACCGCATAGCGCCCATCCTCGCCGAGATCGACGACGCGCTCGACGATGCGCAGCCGCTGGCCAGAGGGGCCGTCCGCATAGGCCTCGCGCATGCCGGACACGTCGGTGTCGTCCTGGCGCTCGAACAGCAGCGGCAGCTTGCCCTCGGGCAGCGAGCGCGAGGTCTTCACCTGCGCCGCCGGCCCGTCGGTGCGGGTGATCTGCCAGTACCAGCCGGAAATGGGGAAGTTGAACAGCGGGTCGCCGAGCGTCGTCGGCTCCGGCATGGTGCCGGAGGGCGAATTGGCCACATCGGCGACGATGGTCTTTAGATAGACGTCGAGCCGCTGGTCGAAGGCCCGCTCCACCGCCGCGCGATACACCTGATGCAGCGCGAAGCCGGTGACCGCGAGCACCAGGGCGCTGATCACCGTCGCCGAAACGAACAGGCGCAGCGCCAGCGAGCGCGTGCGCATCAGCGCGGCGCCTCACGCATGCCCTCGGGCGCGACGAGGAGATAGCCGAGCCCGCGCACGGTCTGGATCACGTCCACCTCCAGCTTCTTGCGCAGGCGGCCGACGAAGACCTCGATCGTGTTCTAATCGCGGTCTAAATCCTGATCGTAGAGATGCTCGACCAGTTCGGTGCGCGAGACCACGCGGCCGGTATGGTGCATGAGATAGGCGAGCAGCCGGTGCTCGTGCGAGGTCAGCTTCACCTGCCGCCCGTTCACCGTCACCCGGCCGGAGCGTGTGTCGAGCATCACCGGCCCGCAGGTCAGTTCGCTCGCGGCATGGCCGGCGGAACGGCGCAGCAGGGCACGGATGCGCGCCAGCACCTCCTCCATGTGGAAGGGCTTGGCGACATAGTCGTCGGCGCCGGCGTCGAAGCCCTGCACCTTGTCGCTCCAGCGGTCGCGCGCGGTGAGAATCAGCACCGGCATCTTCCGCCCCGCCCGGCGCCACGCCTCCAGCACGGAGAGCCCGTCCATCTTCGGCAGGCCGATATCGAGCACCACGGCATCATAGGGCTCGGTATCGCCGAGGAAATGGCCTTCCTCGCCGTCGAAGGCGCGGTCGACGGCATAGCCGGCCTCGACCAGCGCCTCATGCATCTGGCGGTTCAGATCGGGATCGTCCTCGACGACAAGCAGGCGCACGGCAGTTCCTCAGGCACACCGCGCGGAGAAAGCGCGGCGCGCCGAGCATGCCACCGAGTGTGGCGGATGTCAGGTGGCGCCTCCCGCACCCCTCTCCCGCCAGGCCAGCCAGGTCACCGTGGCGAAGGCGCCGGACCAGGAACCGCACGCCGCGAAGGCGACGTAGATCCGGTCCTGCGTGTAGGTGATCACGGCGAAGGCCGAGAGCATGTACCAGAGCCCGCTCCAGCTCGCCGCCGACCAGCGCCGCCGCGCCATGATCGACGCGTTGAACAGCACATAGACCGTGTCGGTGGCGGCTGTTGACGCGAACACGCCGAGGGCGAGAAGAGGGTCGATGGTCGGGACGTTCATGAGGAACTCCGGGAAACCGCGGAACGACCCCGCTACCGTCGAACCTCCGCCCATCTCTGGCAAGCGCGGCGGGCGGTGTCTTCCCGGCGCGGGCTTCGGTCTCTGGCCGCCCGCGCCGATCCGCCGCCCGGCGACCTTGTCCTGCTGGAAAGGGACCGACAGCGCGTCACCTCCCCCGCCAGCCGCACAATTCCCGCCCCACGGCGTTGTGCGCCTTTACCTGGCGGATGGTGGGATCGGTGTCGGCCGGCGCCCAGCTGATCGGCCGGAACGCGCCGCAGGCGCCCCTAGTCGCGGCGGAAGGTGTCGTCGTCGCGCAGCCGGCGGTCATCAGCAGTACGCCGGTCAGCATCAGCCCGCGCACGATCCGCGCGCTCGATCGTGTGCAGAACATCCCGTTCTCCTTCCGCGATGCAAGCCGCGCGCCCTTCCGCGCGCCCCTTGAGATAAATCCCGCCCGCCAGTGCGACGGCGGCGAGGATGAGCGCCGCGCCGCGCCCGAGCGGGCTCGCCAGCAGGCCAAGCAGCGCGGTCACGCCGCCACCTCGCCGGCACGGATCCGCGCCAGCGCCCCGCGCAGGGTCAGCGCCACGCCGGCGAGCATCAGCGCCGCGAACAGCCATTTCAGCGGTTCGGCGAGGCCGGCGATCGGCGCCAGCCGGTCGGCCTGTTCGGCCACCACCGCGCCGAGCACGCC
>JAEYTJ010000186.1 GCA_023434095.1 Pseudomonadota bacterium
CACCTCCTCGGTGCAGGCTTCCAGATGCATGCCGAGCGCGTCGGCGCCAGCCTCGAACATGCGGGCGAACCAGGCATCGTCGTCGGGCGGCTCGCACTGCACCTGAATGGGCAGGTTCACCGCCGCCTTCACCGCCGCCGCGCTCTCGGCAAGGATCGCCGCGCCGCGGTCCTTGCCCGGCGGCGTGCCTGTCGTCATCACCATGTGCTTGACGCCGTCGAGCTCCACGGCGGCCTTGGCGACTTCGGCGAGCTGCGCCGGGGTCTTGCGCTCGATGGTGCGGCCGGCGGCCAGCGACTGGCCGATGGCGCAGAACTGGCAGGTCTTGGTGCGGCTCTGGTAGCGGATGCAGGTCTGGAGCACCGTCGTCGCCAGCACGTCGCGCCCGTGCAGCACGGCGATCTTGGAATAGGGAACGCCGTCGGCGGTGGTGAGGCCGTAGAATTTCGGCTGGAGCGGAAACGACACCTCGCCCAGCACCAGCCCATCCCGGCGGATGCGGCTTTTGCCATAGGCGTCGGGCTTTTCGACGAGATAGGGGCTCTCGAAAGCCGGCGCGGTGTGGACGGGCACCATCACCGTCATGCCGTCCAGCGTCATCGCCTTGTGGTCGGAAGGCCCCGCCCCACCCCGGCGCGAATCGGCGCCGGCACGGGGATCAACGAGACGCACCCCGTAGGACTGCAACTCGTTGATCAGCTGCTGCGTCGGCAGCGGCTGCAGCTCGCTCGCGAGATCCATCGGCTTCATCGGAAACGCTCCCTGTCGGCACGGGGAAATCGGCCCCGGCATGGGTGTGGACGGGCACGGCCGGGCGTGTGTCATGGTGGAGGCTGAGCAGTTCCGGGCGGGCGTAGTGGCCGACCGAATCCATCATCCGCTTGCGCTTGGTGATGAGGCCCATGTCGAGATCGGCGACGAGGATTCCCTCGCCCGCGGTGAGCGGGGGCACGACATGGCTGCCCTCCGGCGAGACGATCGCCGTCATGCAGCCGCCGGTGAGCGCCTTGCGCAGCCGCTCGTCGGGGGAGATGCGGGCGACCTGCTCGTCGGTCAGCCAGCCGGTGGCGTTGACGACGAAGCAGCCGGATTCCAGCGCGTGGTGGCGGATCGTCACCTCGATCTGCTCGGCGAAGATCGGCCCGACCAGCGAACCGGGGAACTGCGCGACGTGGATTTCCTCGTGCTGCGCCATCAGCGCGTAGCGGGCGAGCGGGTTGTAATGCTCCCAGCAGGCCAGCGCGCCGACGCGGCCGACCGCCGTGTCCACCACCTTCAGCCCGGCGCCATCGCCCTGGCCCCAGATCATCCGCTCATGGAAGGTGGGGGTGATCTTGCGGCGCTTGAGCTTGAGGCTGCCATCGGCGTCGAAGATCAGCTGGGCATTGTAGAGCGAGCCATGGTCGCGCTCGTTCACCCCCAGCACGACGACCACGCCGAGCCGGCGGGCGCTGGCGCTCACCGCCTCCGTCACCGGGCCGGGGACGAGCACGGCCTGTTCGTAAAGCCGCAAATGCTCGACCCCCGTCAGCACGGGGGGCAGAACGAAGGAGAAATAGGGGTACCAGGGCAGAAAGGTTTCGGGAAACACAACGAGCTTGGCGCCCTTGCCCGCCGCCTCTTCCAGCGCCGCGAGCACGCGGGTGAGCGTGCCTTCCAGCGTGTCGAGATCGGGCGCGATCTGCACCGCGGCGACGCGGACGATTTTCTTTTCGGCCACTTTGTTCTCGGCCATGGCGGCCTCCCGGTTCGTCGTCATCCCGGACGGCGGCACGCCGCCGATCCGGGATCGCTCGGTCAGTGAACGGCCGTCACAGCGTCCACGTGTCGAGGATGAAGGCGTTCTCGCGGCGGTGGAGCAGCACGATGTCGAGCACGTCCAGCGGGCTGATCGGCACGATGCCGGGGATCAGCGCGCCCTCGCCATGGCCATAGAGCGCCTGCAGGGCGAAGCGGCAGGCATAGACCTTGCCGCCATCGTTCAGGATCTTCTCGATGCGGTTGTTGAAGTTGAGATGGCCGGGAAACGCCTCGTCGCCGAGCTTGGGGAAGCCCCGCTGCACGCCGAGCGTGACGCCGGGGCCATAGAGCAGCACCGAGGTCTCGAAGCCCTTCTGGATCAGGCGGGAGGCCTGAAGCAGATTGACGAGGCCGATGGAGCCCTCGAAGGCCACGGTGTGGAAGGTGACGAGCGCCTTTTCGCCGGGGGCGGCTTTGACGTCCTCGAACTTCTTCTCTTCGTAGTCGACGAGGACGTCGCCCTTGCTGTGGGCCGGCACGGTGATGGTGGCCATGTCGCTCTCCTTGGTGCTGCGAGAGGCCGGCGGGGGCCGGCCGTGGTCCGCGAATGAGCCGGCGGGGACCGGTCCACGAAGGAAATGCAATCAAGATGCCAATTGACAGAATGCCAAAAGAATCATCAAAACAATCAAATTACATACAATAACACATTCAATAAGCCCGCGCGGGTCGGAGTCGGTCTGGCGATAGAACGAGCGGACGCTTAGAGAAACGGCGGCAGACTGCACGCTTGCTGCGCAGGCACGGCGACTGGGTCCAGGATGGACATGACGCAGCAAGTTGTGGACCAAGGGTGACAGGCCACCTTTGCAACATTATACAGTCAATCGGAGCCGGCCGCCGCGCGCGGCCCTCCAAGTGCGAAAGACGATCCCGGCGCGCCCGCGAGCCGCCCGGAACGACGACAGGTGAGCGAGACGCATGGCCGACTGGATTCCCGACCTCAGCCGCTCCGACAAGCCGCGCTATCTCGCCATTGCCGACCTGATCGGCGAGGATATCCGCGCCGGGCGGCTTGCCATCGGCGACCGGCTGCCGCCGCAGAGGAAGCTCGCGGCCCGGCTCGACATCGACTTCACCACCGTGGCGCGCGGCTATGTCGAGGCGCAGAAGCGCGGCCTCGTCGAATCCCGCGTCGGCCAGGGCACCTTCGTCACCGGCGCGCCGCGCCCGAAGACCCGCGCGCCCGCCGCGCCCAAGCCGGGCACGGTCGACCTTTCCATGAATCTGCCGCCCGAGCCGGACGACCCGGCGCTGATCGAGCGCATGCAGGACGGGCTGGCCGAAGTGGCGCGCGATCTCGTCGCCCTGCTGCGCTATCAGGGTTTCGGCGGGACAGTGGCGGACAAGGACGCCGCCTCCGCCTGGCTCGGCCGCCGCGCGCTGGTGCCGGCGCAGGAGCGCATCTTCGTCACCCCCGGCGCGCATCCCGCCCTGCTCGGCATTTTCGGCCTGCTGGCGCGGCCGGGCGACACCCTGCTCTGCGAGGCGATCACCTATCCCGGCGTGCGCGCCATCGCCGCCCAGCTCGGAATCAAGCTGCACGGCCTGCCGATGGATGCCGACGGCATCGACCCCGACGCCTTCGCCAGCGCCTGCCGCGATCTCACCCCCAAGGCGCTCTATCTCAACCCGACGCTGCAGAACCCGACCACGCTGACCATCCCCGAGGAGCGGCGCGAGGCCATCGCCAAGGTGGCGCGGCGCTTCGGCGTGCCGATCGTCGAGGACGACGCCTATGGCTTCGTGCCGCCGCACGGCCCGCCGCCGCTCGCCGCCATCGCCCCGGACCTCACCTGGCACATTGCCGGGCTGGCCAAGTGCATCGGCGCCGGTCTGCGCGCCGCCTATGTGGTGGCGCCCGAGGCGCGCGCCGGCTACCCCTTCGCCAGCGCGCTGCGCACCGCCAATGTCATGGCCTCGCCGCTGACCACGGCGCTCGCCACGCGCTGGATCGAGGACGGCACCGCCGACACGCTGCTGCGCTTCATCCGCTCCGAGACGGCCGCCCGCCAGGCGCTGGCGAGCGACATCCTGCCGGCGGGGAGCTTCCGCGCCGACCCGCTGAGCTTCAATCTCTGGATCGAACTCCCCGCGCCGTGGACCCGCTCCGCCTTTGTCGGCCATATGCGTTCCACCGGCATCGGCGTGGTGGCGAGCGACGCCTTCACCGTCACCGCGCCCACGGTGGAGGCGGTGCGCGTCTGCCTCGGCGGCCCGGCGACGCGCGCGCAGATCCGCTCGGCGCTGGACTTCATGGCCCATGCGCTGGAGGAATCGCCGGAGGTGGTGTCGGCGGTGATGTGAGGGACGGCCGCGGTCCGTCTTCGGCGCCGCCCCACCGGACGATGGCCCTTTTGTACTCAAATGTATCCAGCGGCACCGCCGACATAATTGGGTACCAAAAAAGGATGTAGAGCCGCTTCCGGACATCCGGGGCCTGAATTAGCTCTCGAACGCTGTACCGGTATCGACCTGCCCTGCAGGGCGACACCGTTCCGGAAACCGTTCGATGGGCGTTCGTGCCGGATCACCAGCAGAAGAGGGCTCGCCGTGAGCCGCCCGCCCTCAGCCGGACCTGCCGGCGCGTCGGTGGCCATGCCTTGCGCGAGGAACCCTGATGTCCCTGCAACGTAGCGCCGGCGGCGCCGGCCTTCTCACCATTCTGGGCGCAATGGCGGGCCTTACGGCCGGCTGCGCCCCTGCGCCGCTGGTGGAAGGCTCCGGCCTGTCAAAATACGACGCGATGCAGCCGTCGGACGGCGTGCTCACCAAATCGCGCATCAGCGTGAACAAGCAGAAGGTGCTGGCGGCGCAGACGGTGCGGATCGCCCCGACGACGTTTCCCCCCGGCATCGCCGCCAAGCTGACCAGTTCGCAGCGCGACCTCGTCGCCAACGCGGTCAATCGCGGCCTGTGCGTCAGCCTCAGCGACCGGTTCAAGGTGGTGGCGCCGGACCAGCCGGCGGATCTGACGGTGAAGGCCTCGGTGACCCAACTGACGGAAACCGACGAGGTCGCGGCAGGCATTTCCGCCGCGACCTCGTTCGGCATGAACTTCATCGATCTCGGCGTGCCGGTGCCCACCCCGCGCCTGCCCATCGGCCTCGGCACTCTCTCCATGGAAGCCGAGGCCGTCGACGCCGCCGGCCAGCAGCAGGCCTCGATGCTGTGGGCCCGGGGGGCGAACGCCTTCTTCAGCGCGCCGCGCGCATCGAAGGCCAGCGACGCCTATGAGCTGGCCGACGCCTTCGGCGAGGATTTCGGCGAATTGCTGGTGAAGGGCCAGAGCCCCTTCGACAATAAGGGCATGGACCTGCCCTCGGCTCAGAGGATCGGTTCGACCATCGGGCTGGCGCCCAAGCACGCCGCCTGCGAGAGCTATGGCCGCTATCCCGGCCTTGCCGGCGCGGTCGGCAGCCAGCTCGGCCTTCCGCCGGAATGGACCGACAAGGGCGCGAAGCCGCAATCCACGGCCACCGCCATCG